>NZ_JBGMNJ010000018.1:0-72053 GCF_051336815.1 Pantoea sp. C2G6 | reverse complement strand
GCCGACGTCCTGTCGGCTCATCCTTGCCTCCGGTTGTTCCTCAGCGCTACGGATGCCTCCCCAACGGCCCCGCCTGTAATTTTTGTTGGTTTCAGTGGGCACTGAGTTGCCGGTTACACACGGCTGGGTTTCGTTTTGCAGCGGTTACACGCTGAGAAGGTTTCGCTTAGCAGCGGGCTGACTATGAGCAGGTTTCGCCCGCCAGGTGTGGGGGAGTTTCAGGTCGCCGGAGCGGGCGCTCGCGTCAAGGGGCGGACGCCCGCCCCTTAACAATCCCGGCGCCCGGCAGCCTGCGCGCCCCGCTTTGCGGGGTGCCTTCGTCACGCCCTGCGGCCACGGACCGGCCGGACGCGCCCTCCCTGGCGCGGCCCGTCCTTTCGCCGACGTCCTGTCGGCTCATCCTCGCCTCCGGTTGTTCCTCAGCGCTTCGGATGCCTCCCCAACGGCCCGGCCTGTAATTTTTGTTTTATTGGTGGTGCCACCGCGTGGCCTGTGAACCTGCAAAATACATCTGCCAATACCCTGCTTAAAAATACGCACAGCGATGAAGAACCTGGCAAAGAAAGAAAAGCTAACAGCGGGAGGGGAGGCCGTCTGAAACGCTGAGCCGAAGAGGGATTTCAGGACGAGCGACAGGGATGTCGCGAAGAGGCGGGTCAGCGCCATGGATGGCGCGTTCCGCCGGTCCGTCGGAAATCCCGAGGAGGCGAGGGGACCGCGAAGCGGCGTTGAAGCCGGCCGGAGCCGGGGGTCAAGGGGGCGCGGCGCATGGCGCCCCCTTGTTGGTCGCCCGCAGCGGCGAACCTGAAACTGCCGCAGCCGCCAGGCGAACAAAACCCTCTCAGCGCCCGTTCACCGCGTGAACAACCCCAGCCCGGTCGCTGCCGAACCCATCCTACCTGAAAGGCGGCTCATTAAACGTCCGCAACTTCCGCGAGTGCAGCTTATCTCCCTCGGCGCGCAGCAGCTCAACCGCGTGAATACCAATCTGCAAGTGCTCTGAGATCGCTCCTTCATAGAAGCGGTTCGCCTGTCCCGGCAGCTTAATTTCGCCGTGCAGTGGCTTATCGGAAACGCACAGCAGCGTGCCGTAGGGCACCCGGAAGCGATACCCCTGCGCGGCAATGGTGGCGCTCTCCATATCCACCGCCACCGCACGGCTCAGGTTAAAACGCAACGCCGAGGCGGAGTAGCGCAGCTCCCAGTTGCGATCGTCAGTGGTGACGACGGTGCCGGTACGCAGCCGCTGTTTAACCTCTTCGCCTGGCATATTGCTCACCGATTTCGTGGCGTCATACAGCGCGCGCTGAACTTCAGCAATGCTCGGCACCGGAATATCTGGCGGCAGCACGCTATCAAGCACATGGTCGTCGCGCAGATAGGCGTGGGCCAGAACATAGTCACCAATCCGCTGACTCTCGCGCAGGCCGCCGCAGTGACCAATCATCAGCCAGGCGTGGGGACGCATCACCGCCAGATGATCGCAGATGGTTTTAGCGTTCGACGGTCCGACCCCGATGTTAATCAGCGTTATGCCGCGACGGTTTGGTGACGTCAGGTGCCAGGCGGGCATCTGATGCTTTTTCCACGCCAGATCTGAGAGCATCGACTCGCTGTCGGCGGTGTCGGCTGTCAGCACCACATCGCCCGCGCAGGCCAGGCTGTCGTAAGGCGTAGAGGGGTCACGCACCTGCTCAATCGCCCAGCGCACAAACTCATCCACATAACGGGTGTAGTTGGTGAACAGCACAAACGGCTGGAAATGCTCCACGCTGGTGCCGGTGTAGTGGCGCAGACGGGCCAGTGAGAAATCGGTGCGCAGGGCGTCAAAATGTGACAGCGGGAACTGCGCTTCGGCGTGGAACAGACCATCGGTGGTCTCGTCGCCAATTTGTGAAAGCTCGGTGGTAGGGAAGTGGCGGGCGATACCGGCGCTCATGGTGCGATCCAGCGACAGGTCGGAGCCATCAATCACGTACGGATAGGGGATCTCCTGGCGGGAAGGCACCACATCAATCTCCAGCTGATACTCCTTCTCCAGCATCGCCAGCTGTTCCGCAATATAGTGACGCAGCAACGCCGGGCGGGTGATGGTGGTGCTGTAACTGCCGGTGTGGGTAAAACGTCCCCAGGCGCGGGTCCGGTTCTGTTGCGGACCCTCGCCGCCCCAGGTGATGCGCAGCTCCGGGTAAACAAACAGGCCCTGTGAGCGGGCTGCGGCGTCAGGCAGCGTGCCATCTTCGATAAAGACTTTGATTGCCGCGCGCAGCGCCTCAACCGCTTCATCATACAGGCGTTCCAGTTCATCCAGCGCCTGCTGGCTGGTCAGGTTTTTCCGTTGTGTCGGCATGGTTTCTCCTTCCATTTTTATCCGCAATTCGCCACTAGCTTAGCGGGTTTGTTACGGATATTGGTGAAGAATCTGTGATCGCCGATTATTTGCACTGAGCCGGGGTTTAATCTCTCCGCTGCCGTCAGGCGTAAAGGGGAATTTCGCCAACGGTCGTTAAGAAAATCTTTACTGTTTCCGCTAAAACAGGCTGACACGCAACTCCCTGTTGGAATCTGATAACGTTGTGACACGCGGCAAAATTGTGGCGGCCAGCTCAGCGCTGGCAGGTCATAACCGCAGGAAAATAATAAGGCCGATGACAGCGGGCGGGGCCGCAAAGCAGTTTCTGCCGTAGTGAGACTAAAAAGTTTGTAACGATGATTAATTTGGCAAGGAAAGACTTTGCATATTTCCCGGCTCACTATCATCATTAGATCTCCTGTCCAGTCTCTTCTGATTTGGTAATCCTTTGCAAAATCCCGGCGTAGCAGTGATGCAGGCGATTAAGCGTACGGCGTGGTATCCAAAGCGTCGCGCTTACCGCACGCTCTACTGGCGTGAAATATCGCCATTAGCAGTACCTATCTTTTTCGAAAACGCCTGTGTGCTGTTGATGGGCGTCCTGAGCACCTTCCTGGTCAGCTGGCTGGGTAAAGAGGCGATGGCGGGCGTTGGCCTGGCTGACAGCTTCAATATGGTGATCATCTCCTTCTTTGCCGCTATCGATCTCGGTACCACGGTGGTGGTGGCGTTCAGCCTGGCAAAACGCAACGGCAAGCGCGCCCGAGCCGCCACGCGCCAGTCGCTGGCGATGATGACGATATTCGCCTTTGTGCTGGTGATCGCCATCGAGTTCTGGGGACATCTGATCATCGATGCGATAGCCGGTGCCGCTGAGCCAAAAGTCAAAGCGCTGGCGCTGAGCTATCTGCAAACCTCCGCCTGGAGCTATCCGGCGGCCGCCATCACGCTGATCGGCAGCGGCGCGCTGCGTGGCGCGGGGAATACCAAAATTCCGATGCTGATCAATGGCGGCATGAACATCCTCAACATTATCATCAGTAGCGTGCTGATTTATGGCTGCTTCTCGTGGGAAGGATTAGGGTTTATCGGGGCCGGGCTGGGGCTGACCATCACCCGTTACATCGGCGCGATCGCGGTGATTTACGTGCTGATGAGCGGCTTTAACGCTTCATTAAAGATCACCCTGTCGAGCTATTTCCGGCGCTGGAACAGCAGCATTCTGATGGAAGTTTTAGGGATAGGCGTGCCTGCCAGTATCGAATCGGTGCTGTTCAACGGCGGTAAACTGCTGACGCAGGTGTTTGTCGCCGGGATGGGCACCAGCGAGATTGCCGGTAACTTTATCGCTTTTTCCATCGCCTCACTGATCAACCTGCCGGGTAACGCCCTCGGTTCCGCCTCGACCATTATTACCGGCACCCGACTGGGGAAAAATCAGGTGTTCCAGGCGGAACGTCAGGTGCGGCACGTCTTCTGGCTGGCCACCACCTGCCTCACCGCGATGGCGCTGCTGACGGTGCCGCTGGCCGGTCTGCTGGCGCGCTTCTATACCAGCGACCCGGAAGTGATTAACGTGACGAAGCATCTGATCTGGCTTAATGCGCTGTTTATGCCGCTATGGGCCGCTTCCTGGGTGCTGCCAGCCGGACTCAAGGGCGCACGCGATGCGCGCTACACCATGTATGTCTCGATGTTCAGCATGTGGGGTGCGCGGGTGGTGATCGGCTATCTGCTGGGTATTGAGCTGGGCATGGGCGTGACCGGGGTCTGGCTGGGGATGTTCCTCGACTGGACGGTGCGCGGCATCTTCTTCTGGTGGCGACTCAACAGCGGTAAGTGGCTCAATCGCTACCGGCAGATGATTGCCAGAACCGGGTAGCGTCCATCAGTAGCCTTCCCCAGACCTTCGGGGGAGGGCTGACCGCGGTTCTGAGCGGTTAAAAATAACATCTCCGTCACATCTCCAGACTTTCAGACCGATTTTCAGTCAGTTGCACAAAGCCAGCCAGCGCGGGGCGGGTTAGCGTAAAGTACGCTGCGCATCGACGCACGACTTACGCATACAGGTGACCCTATGATCCCTCTTAAAACGACGCTGGCTCTGCTGCCGCTGCTGTGTAGCAGCACGCTGTGGGCGACGACCTTTGTTTATGTCTCAAATGCTGAATCCGGCACCGTCTCCCGCTATCTGCTCAACGACACCAGTGGCAACCTGCAATGGCGCGGCGATACCGCTGCCGGAAAGAAGATTATGCCTTTGGCCGCCAGTCCTGACGGCAGACACCTCTACGGCGCACTGCGCAGCCCGCCCTATGCCATCATCAGCTGGCGCGTGACCCGGCCCAGCGGCGATCTGCAAAAACAGGCGGTGACACCGGTCGCGGCCAGCTTTCCGTGGATCACCACCGACAACAGCGGGCGCTATCTGCTGGCCGCCTCCTATGACAGCGATATGGTCACCAGCAACCAGATTGATGCGAAAGGCGTGGTCACGAGCCAGGTCACGGGCGAGGTGAAAACCGGGCCGCATGCCCATTCCGTTATCACTGATGTCAGCAACCATTCGCTTTACGTCGGCAACCTCGGCGCGGATCGGGTACTGCAATACGCCTTTGCCGATGACGGTGCCATCACTCCGCTCGGTACCGGGTTTGTTCAGGGCGAGAAGAACAGCGGTGCGCGGCATTCGGTAATTGCACCGGATAATCGTTTTCTCTATAACCTGGCTGAGATGAGCGGCACCATCACCCAGTTCCGGCGCGCAGCCGATGGCACGCTGACCGCGCTGAAAAGCTGGCCCAACGCCGTAGCGAAGAAATATAACCTGCAACATGGCGTGCAGCGACCGGCGGGCTACAGCGATCCGACGCCCCGTATCTGGGCGGCAGATATTAAAATCACCCCGGACGGACGCTTTCTCTATGTCACCGAGCGGACTTCCAGCACGGTGAGCGGCTACCGGGTTGATAAGGCAAGCGGAGAATTAACCCTGATCGGCAGCTGGCCGGTCGAGAAACAACCGCGCAGCATCGCCATTGCTGCACAGGGTAAATGGCTGATCGTCAGCGGCGAGAAGAGCGCGGTGATAGGCAGCTATGCTATAGACCCTGCCAGCGGTGAACTGAAGCGGGTGGCAGAGGCCCCGGCGGGAAAAGGGGCGAACTGGGTGACGCTGATCCAGCGGTAAGCGGCCTGCGGCAGCCGCTGTCAGTGAGAGAGTCGGCAGAGGATCGCTATGCCATCTCCGGTATAAGCAGTGCAGAAATTTTTGGTTCAGATTGGGCGTATAAGCGGGTTAACTCAGGACATTAACTGATGCGGAGAACCTGAGATGAAACAGAAACTGATAGCCTGGTTTGAACAACTGCTGAGCGGCCCTGCGCAGAGTGAAGCGGGAGGTGATATTAATCTGGAGCTGCTGCTGCCGCTTAGCCAGTTGTATGGACTGGAATATTACCCGGCAGTGCATCGCTACCATGAAAAATAGTGGCTGCTGGGCTGTTTCCGGTTAATAGCCCGCTATCAGGCGGGTTTTTTTGCGTCGGACGGTGGGCCTGGCATCGTTCTTTCAGCCAGTACTGTCGCTTATTAAGCCGCTCAATACTTCAGTGCGCTGACGGGAAAGATTAAGCCTGCGGCGATAAATCGTCATAAGTGCATCTCCTCCCATTCAAGCCCTTAATACTCAATAAAACCGCTTACGCAAAGAAAGTGGTCAGCACGTTGTGAATTTGGCTTAGGAAACATCACTGGCACGCTGGGGTGGTCAGACATCGACAACCACGCTTCTTACAAATCCAGCAGCTCATCGATCAGCATGGGCGGGGGTAATGAAGATAATAACATGTCAGGCGGTGCGATCCCGACCTCGGCCAATGCCCACGGAAGCGCATCCGGTACCACCCGTTCAGCCGTGGCCGACGGTGCCATTACGGTGCGTAATACTCAATCTCAGACACAGAACGTCGCGGCGCTGAGCAGGGACACTGATAACGCTAACGGTCATATCGACAAGATATTTGACAAGGATAAAGTCGCCCGTAAGCTGGAGTTCGCCCAAGAGGTTCAGGAGCTGGGTCAGCGTGTAGCCAGCGATGTCAGCAGTTATAAAATGCAGGCAGCTGAAGCAGAGACTAAAGAAAGGCTGCTGAAAGCGAATCCGCAATATGCCAGTTATTCTCCTGAGGTCTTTAACAATCTGGTCGTAAACGACGCGGGCTATAAAGCCGTGGCAGAGAAGTGGGGCACCGGCGGCAGCTATTCCATGGCGGCGGCAGCGGTGACGGGCGTGCTGGGCGGCCTGGGCGCAGGTAACTTTGGGGCTGCGGCAGCGGGCGGGATGGCACCCTATATCGCCAGCAAGATTAAGCAAGAGACCAGCACAGTTGTCGACGGCCAGGTTAAGACCAACGTGCTGGCTAACACCATGGCGCATGCGGTCGCTGGCGCCGTGCTGGCTCAGCTGGCGGGTAACAGCGCCTCAGCGGGTGCCGCCGGTGCTGCGGGTGGTGAGCTGATGGCCAGAGCTATCCTCAGAACGATGTACCCTGGAAAACAGGCCAGCGAACTGACGGAGGACGAGAAGCAGGTTGTCAGTGCACTCGGCCAGCTGGCGGCGCAGTTGTCGGCGGGAGTGGCATCCGGTTCTGTTGAAGGTGGCATTCAGGGCGCGGTGGCAGGAAAGAATGCGGTTGAGAATAATGCGCTGAGTGATATTGCTCAGGCGCAGTCTGAAGGTAAGACGCTGGAGCAGAAGGCCGGTGAGTACGTTGAAGCCGAAAACGAGCGCTATAAGAAGGAGAACTGCGGCGGAATGAGTGCCGAAGCCTGCTCGGTGAAGATGTACACAGAGCGGCGTGAAGCGCTGAAAGAAACGGTATCATTGGGCGCTGACTTCGTGCCTGTCGTGGGTGATATAAAAAGTTTTGCGGAAGCACAGTCGGCGCTGGATTACCTGGCCGCTGCAATTGGTATAATTCCTGGCGCGGGAGATGCGGCAGGCAAAGTCATCAGGGCGGCGGAAACGGCGCTGAAGAAGGGCGATATTGCTGAAGCGTCGAAGCTGATTAATAAAGCCAGTGATGAAATATCAGGGCATTTACCAGGTCCGGGTCAAACATCCTTACCAAGCTCTGGCATTGGATCTAATGCTGCATTCTCGGTTAACAATGCACAATTAGGTAAAAAGCTTGGAAAACACGTTGAAGATTTTGGTGGTAATGCATCGAACGCAGCAGATAGGCAGCACGTATTAGATATTATCAACGATATTGGTTCTCACCCGGATAAAGTTATTGCTGGAAAATTTGCGGGACAAGGTACTGGAGTTGGTGCCAGTCGGGGAGATGTATTTTTTAGGATAAAGGGTAGTGATGTTATTGTGACCAAACCAGATGGTAGCTTCGTCACTATCCTTAAAGATGGTATTAATAATACATCTGTAAAAAACACTCTGAAGGGGGAACCGAAATGATTAATGTTGTGAAAGGTTATCAAGAATGGACTCGCAATGTCGTTGGAAAAAAACTTCTCGGGGTCACGGGATTGATTTATTCACTTGAAACTAAAGATTTTATTCATCCTCAGCAATTACAACTTGTTTTTTCAGGGGTTAAAGAGAGGGGGAGTTTTAAATGTGGGAAGGATGGCGCGACACTTGAATTAACAAACTTACCTCTCCAGGGAAGTGACCTTGGTGAGTATGGGAAAGAAATAGTTATTGATATTTCAAACATTTACCCGCTCGTTAATTACCTTGGAAAAACACTTTTAAAAGTGTTTTTAATGTCTTCTTCATTAGAGAATGCATTTATAGGTGTAAAGCTGGTTTTTGAAGGTGAAGTAAACCTGTTCATTATGAATATCGGAGATGAAATAAGCATGTTAGAATCTTTGTCATCATCATATGAACAAGACGAAGGAATTAAATATCAACAGTTATAAATTAAAAACTGGACCTCGCTTTACTGACGTCCTTTTTGTTTTAATGAGCAGTTTTTAGCGTATAGCAGGTTCGGAGTGGGCAGTAAGGTGTGGTAGGCCATCGTTATCGGTATGAGTTAAAGCGATTTCTGCATCAGCGTGTTGGCGAGCTTAAAGGTGGACGCGGGGCGCAACCTGACGCTGACCTCAGAGCCGGATAGCGACCGTTACGACAGTAAACAGCAGAGCAGTAACGCGGGCATGAGTACCGGCGGCGTCATCGGCTGAGATTTTGTGGGCAACATGGCGAACGGGATGCTGGCGGGTCTGAAGAACAGCGACAGCCCGGACAGCACTGCGGATACGGTGGAGGGGATTCAGGCGGCTAAGAACGCGGTTGAGAATAACTCGCTGGAAAGTGACGATGATGAGTTGCAGCGGGAACATGGCAATCCCCCGGTAAAAGTCCTCACGATCAACCCGAGGAAACTGAATGTGCTTGATGGAGATGGGAATTCACTTAAAGCCGGAGGTGGTGGGACAGGCAAAAGAGTCATCAACAAATGACAGCAAAATAAGCATGTTCGCGTAACAAATGAATATAAGATCGCATATGAAGCAGGGCTCAATAAAAATATAATTACTTTTTCTGCGGAGTCATTGCTTAAAAACTTAGGAAAAGGCAATAAATTGACCATCCCCTTGTCGGGTATCCAGGTTCAAAGAAAAAAATTGATTATGGGCAGAATATTGGAAAATATATCGATCCCCAGACAGACATATCGGCTCCAACGACTAACGGAATAGTCAATATCCCGTCACTGCTAGCTTTGAAAAATTCTTCCATGCAGTGTTATCTAATATGGTTATTCTTGAACCGTTTTATTATTTAACGGCAGTTATATCTATGCATCAGTGGTTAATCCGGGTAACGGGTATCATATGGAATTTATAGAGGCATCGTGCAAATCAGAAGGATGTTAATTTTATTTAAATAATAAAATATATTGCTTACTGACACCACCTCGATTGAGCTGTTAGCATTAACACAATGATTTGCCTGGATTAGTCTGAATTTAAAAGATAAAAGCCTGCCATAACTCTCTCAGGCTTTTATCTTTTTATTGAGCGGTGCTTAGTGCACTAATTGACTGACCAGTGAGGTGAGGTCGGTTTTTTTATCAACAGTTCCGGCTGAAGAGGCCTTATCAACCAGCTGTGGCAGATATTTCACCAGCAGGTTCAGCGCATCCCCGGTGTTGATGCCCATGCGCGAAGCCAGCTGTTCAATGGCTTCAGAGTTAATCATTTTTTGCACCAGATCGCTGCTCAGAGCCACGTTCTGTTGGTCGCCCAGCCATGAATTAACAATCTCGCTGTACTCACCGGACTGAAGGTGATCGACGATGGTGTGTAATCCACCCTGTTGCTCCACCCACTCCAGCAACCCTTTAACTTCCTGACTGGTCTGATTATTCAGACCGCACATGCCTAACACGGTATCCAGTAAGCTCATTCTGACTTTCCCCGAAATGATAATATTAAGACTGCTTGCAGGCTCTGATTTTATGAATCACAAACAGCACCACAATTGAACCCACAGTCGCAATGCCGATGCTGTAGAGGTTAAAACCACTCACTTTGCCAAAGCCCAGTGCAGTGCTGATTACACCACCAATCAGCGCGCCAATAACGCCCAGAATAATGGTCATGAATATCCCCATGTGCTCTTTGCCTGGCATAATGCATCTGGCGATAATTCCAGCGATTAATCCAAATACAACCCATGACAATATGCCCATTCTTATCTCCCCGTTTGATTATTAATATTGATGACGTTTAGCTTTTGTTTAATTCTCACAGCCAAAGCAAGCGTATCGTACGCTCCGCAGTGATTATCATCAATCCTGTTTTTTTAATTTACGTAAACGTATCAGAAACGATAGGGGAATAAATATGAGCATTCTGGATAATATTAAAAATATTGGCGGTGAGTTGTTACATGCTGTAGATAAAAATGTTGAAGATAACGCTGCAACTAATTCAGCAGCCAGTTCTGCCAGCGGCCGTACTTATACCGTTAAGTCAGGCGATACGCTGAGCGCAGTGGCTAAGCAGTTTTACAATGATGCATCAAAATATGTGAAAATCTTTGAAGCCAATAAAGAAATACTCAGCAGCCCGGATAAGATCGTCCCTGGCCAGGTATTAACCATTCCTGAGTAATATTTCATCAAGCTGCTAAGCCAGCCGGAGCCGAAATTTTTCCTGGCTGGTTTTTATACTTCAGCGCAAGGTGGCTACCAGTCACCGGCAGAGCAGCAAGCAGTAAAGGTCACGCAGGATAAATTTCAGAGTGCGATGTATCGCCGGAGAGGGCTCTGAGAAAAATAGCGGGCCGCAAAGCAAAAAAGCAGACATCCGGGGATGTCTGCTTTGTTTAAATGGGCTGCCAGGATCGGAAACCCTGAACAGGGTTTATTCTTTAGCTCACCAGAGCTTAGTAGAGAGGGTAAGGATGTCAGCGGCTTATGGATTTCATTTTTCCCCTGCGAGCAGCGAATGATCCCAGCGTCGCCATCGTGCAGTCATTCATAGGGTGTCTGGTTGGATGTAGCCTGACTGACAAAGACACCTTTGATCGTTATTTTTAAAAATACTGAATGCAGTTCATCCGAGTGAAATCACCCTATTTACCGATGTCGGTGCAATACTGAACTCTCTATTTTATGTGCAAATAGTCGAGCGATCTTCTGATGGTAACAAGCCAGAAATGCGTCAGCGTAACGTGAGCGATACCGCTAACGAATAATCGATACGAAAGATCGAAGAAAGAATATTGCTGAATGTTGGCAATTAAAAAAGATGTTAATTAATACAGGGTTTAATTTCCACATCGATTTACTGGCGTTGATCACTGAATAGACGCCTGTAAAGAACAATGTTGCTTCCTTTGGAAAGGACTGGCCATGCGCCAACATCCCGTAGCTTCGAGAGGGTTGTGGTGAAAGAGGGGGGCATCTGGCCAATTCCCGACAACAAAAAGCCCGCTCAGGTTTCCCTGAGCGGGCTTCTCTAAATATGGCTCCTCTGACTGGACTCGAACCAGTGACATACGGATTAACAGTCCGCCGTTCTACCGACTGAACTACAGAGGAATCGTTGGAACGAGGCGAATATTAGCGGCGTCGCCCCAGGGTGTCAACAGCAAAAAAGACATTATCATTCAACTGGCTAGCTTTAAAGCAAAGCGATCGCGATTTAAGCAGTTTGCGCAGTGAGCGCCGTGAGTTTTTGCAGCGGGTCCTGCTGGTAAAACTGGCGCAGATGGCTGTACATCGCGGGAAACCGCTCAGCCAGCAGATCCGGGGCGGTGAAAAAGTATTCCGACAGCACCGCGAAGCACTCTGCCGGGTCGCTGGCGGCGTAAGGATCGATCGTGGCGGCCTGTTCGCCTACCATCCCGACTTCACTTTCAATCTGCGCCATCGCGGCCCGTAAATCCTTTTCCCACAGGGCGACGTCACGTAACGGCATCACCGGAATTCCGCTGGTATAACCGCTGCCGCGAGCATCAAGTTTATGGGCGACCTCATGGATGACCAGGTTAAAACCGGAGAGATCGAAAGAGTCCTGAATATCGAGCCAGTTCAGCACCACCGGACCCTGAGTCCAGCTCTGACCGGCGTGAACAGCAGGGGCACTGTGTACCAGGCCATCTTCATCCTGCCACTGATCTTCAACCCTGAAAGGTTCGGGATAGATCAGCACATCGTGAAAGCCATCCAGCCACTCCAGACCCAGCTTCAGCACCGGCAGACAGAACAGCAGGGCGATCCGCACGCTGCGCAGTTCATCAAGCACTGCGCCATCGAGCGGAACCAGTTTTTTCTGTTGCAGAAAGCGTTGCGCCAGCTCAACCAGCGTCTGCTGTTCAGTGTCGCTCAGTTGGGTGAAAATCGGCTGCGCCAGCCCCTGCTGCCACGGCAGCGCAGCCAGCGTGTTGTCGTTATGCGTTTTCCAGGGCCATTTAAACATCGCAACTCCCGCACAGAATCGGACTATTTCGCTATCCTGACGCGCCAGATGTAAAAATGCCAGCATGGAAAACGCGATGCTGGCACTGTTTATCAGGCTTCAGGGCTAAGGGCTGTCTATTCAACCCGTTAGCACGGCCGCTGTCTGTGATTCAACCCGCAAAGCGCGGGGCTGAGAGGTCAGTTGCGCTCAATGCGCCGGAACTCAATCACCCACACCCAGGGATTCACTTCCCAGCTGGTGGCACCATACTGCTTTTGCCAGGCTTTGCGGTAGGCTTCTTTGGGAGACTCGGAGTTGACGTTCATGGTGAAGAAGTTGTTGAGGAAGTGCGAGTCGGTCTGCACGCCTTCCGCCATAATGTCATCTTCACTGATGTCCTGGATTTTTTCAGCGCGCACGCCGGTAATTTCCAGATTAATGCGGCTGGCCCAGCGCGGCATATGAATGGCTGTCTGCCAGCCAAACTGTTCCGCTTCAGGGGTACTCATCGCGTGCTGGCCCAGCTCGTTGCTGTCGGCCCGGTACTGGCAATATTGCGGCTGGCGGAACAGCGTCGGATCGCGCTCATATTCTGCCAGATCGTCCTCCGGCACCATCGGGCCGCGCCAGGTTTCACGGACCCACAGCACGTCGCCCGGCTTACCGTAGGGGCAATGGTAACTGATGTCGGTCATCGACATCATTTTATAACCATGCAGATGATTGGCGCTCACATCGAAAGCATGTACGCCCTCATGGTGATCCTGCCCCGGACCGAAAGCCTGAGTTTTCATAATGCGCCGGGTTTGCGTTTGCTGGCCAACCAACAGGGCACGAACACGCTGTTCGGAAAAAAGAATCGGCCGTTCTTTCATGGATTACCTCTTTTTATTAGTAGAACCCGGTTACTGCTGTAAACGTCCATTTGCTTCTCATACTGGCGCTATCATAAAGCCTATAAATCATTTTACTTAATAATTTGTCACCTTATAGTCAGGTGAAAATGGCTGCGTCTGGTATTAAAAATAATCAAAGTGCAAAAAGCGCACCAAAGTTTATCACGCAACCGGCAAAAAGCGACGAACAGCCCAGATACAGTACGTTATAACGGTAAAAATGGGAACCTTTTCAGAATTATTCACCTGTCATTATGCACAGTTTTCTCATTATTAGCGGTATAAAATCGTGGCTGACCGACGGTTTATTCTCTTTTTGCGTCGGTTTAATCATTACTGCTGTTAAACTAATTTTCTTAGCACCAATCCGCTGGCGAAACCCTGAAAACCGCTGAAATTGCGGTTATTGTGTGACAGAGATGCTATACAGATGATCCAGATCCCACTTTTCTGCCGGAAAACTCTGGCAGCACCGCTCTTTTCAGTCGCACTGTAAAAAAAGTGTCATTAGCCAGTCGTTATGATGGCTTGCCGTTTGCGCACCGATCGCGACAGAGATCACGCTGTCGATTACTACAGGGAGATAGATTATGTCACTCACACTCTGGCAATCTCGCTACGAAAGCTGGTTTCAGGCCAACTGGATCCACGACGACGGCGCGCATGATATTGCGCATCTGCGCCGCGTCTGGATGAGCGCGCAACGTATTATGAACGGCAGCAGCGCCAATCCGCTGGTGGTGTTAACCGCCTGCTACTTTCACGATGTGGTCAATCTGCCAAAAAATCACCCGGAACGTCATCTGGCGTCTACGTATGCGGCCACAGAAACCCAGCGTATTCTGCAACAGGATTTCATTGATTTCCCCGCCGGGCTGATTGATGAGGTTATGCACGCGGTGAAAACGCACAGCTTCAGCGCAGGCATTCCGCCGCAGACGCTGGAGGCGAAAATTGTGCAGGACGCTGACCGGCTGGAGTCGCTGGGTGCCATTGGTCTGGCAAGGGTCTTTTATACCGCCGGCGCACTCAATCGTCCGCTGTTCGATAGCAGCGATCCGCTGGCTAAAGATCGTGAACTGAATGATGCAAAATGGACGCTGGATCACTTTCAGAAAAAGCTGCTGCGCCTGCCGGAAACCATGCACACCGAGACGGGGCGGATGCTGGCTGAGCATAACGCCGATTTTCTGGTGCGCTACATGGCAAAACTTTATGCCGAGCTTCAGGGTAATCTGGTGGGGATGGATGAGGGCGTGCTGCGCGACTTTACCCCTCTGCACAGTGAATATTAAATTTTTGTGACAGTATGTTAATCGAAACGGTCATCCGGTAGCGTGGAAGCAATAACAAAAAGGAGCAGCAAAATGACCGAAACCGTTAATTTGACGATTAAAATTGATCCTGAACTGAAAGAAACGATTAAACAGCTGGCGCTGGAAAACCAGATCTCAATGAGTCAGGAAATTGTGCAGCGTTTGCAGGCCAGCCTGAACACCCATCCTCATCCGGCGGTCGATAATCAGAGCATCACTGAAGAGGCGTCAGCCGGATTAAGCGCCGCAGAAGTGAAGCAGATACGCCTGCTGCTGAAGAAGCAGGGTAAGAAAAAGAAGTAATGAAAAACCCGTCGCCAGACGGGTTTTTTTATTGCCGATCTCTGGCGGCTTACGGCGCGCCGAGACGGAACTGCCGCACCGTCTGTGCCAGACGGCTGGCCTGCTGTTGCAGCGCCTCAGCCGCGCGGATCTGCTGCTGACTTAACCCCTCGTGAGTCTGTAATTGCTGATTCAGAGCCACTATCTCGCCTGCAATATGAGACACCCGGCCGCTTTGCGCGGTGGCGTTCTGCTGTAGCTCATTCAGCCGGATCACCACGGCGCTGACCGCCGCACCAATCTGCATAAAGAGCGCTTCCAGCGACTTGACCTTACTGAAACCGCTATCAACGTGCTGCCGGGTATGCTGGATCAGATCGTCAATCTGGCGCGTGGAGTGGCCGCTTTTGGTTGAGAGCAGGCCGATCTCCTTCGCCACCACCGAAAAGCTGCGGCCATAGGCTCCAGCGTGCGCCGATTCAATCGCGGCGTTCAGCGCCAGCAGGCGGGTTTGCAGTGACAGGCTATCCAGCAGATCGACAATCCCGGCGATGTCGCCCGATGCCTGCACGATCTGCCGCATCTGGCTCTCCATCTGATCGACCTGCGCGGCGCACTGCTGCATCAGCTGGTCGGCGGATCGCGCCTGATCGGTGGCCTGCAACGAGAAGCGGGTGCTGTTTTCCACCTCTTCCGAGACCCGATGCAGCCGCTGCGACAGCTGGTTAAAACTGACCGTCTGCGCCTGATACTGCTCGCGCGCCTGCTGATTGCAATGCTGCATCTCGCCCGCGCCAGTCGCCACGCTGCCAGCGATCACCTCTATTTCGCCGATGATGCGGCGTAAGCCGCGACGCATCTCCTCCAGCGCACTAAACAGCTGTGAGGTCTCGCGCGACTGCCTGCGGGGTGGGGTAACATCGGCGGTCAGATCGCCGGTGGCAACCGCCTGCAACTGACGACTGGCCAGTTGCAGAGGCGTGATAACCCCCCGCAGCAGCAGCACGCCACCGGCCAGCAGCAGGCCAGAAAGCAGGCCGGTCATCAGCAGTGACACATTGCGCGTCCCGGTTAAGCGGGTGAGTGAATGCTGATTCATCGCGGCGAGCTGATGATTCGCCTGGCTAATCTCCTGAAACCAGGCATCGTTGAACTGCTGCTGGTAGGCCTGCATCGGCACCTGGAAAAAGGCGTCAATATTGCTGGCATGCAGCCCGTTGAGCTGCTCGGTCAGCCCCTGCACCAGCAGGGTAAAACTCTGCTGCAAGGCGCAGTCGGGCGCGGCATGATAGTGGCTGAAGCCCTGTTTAGCCGCGGCCAGTGAGCGGCTGGCGCTCTCCGCCAGGCTTTTCCAGCTATCCACCGAGCCACTCTGCTGATCCTGCATCAGATAGATACCGGCACGGTGGCTGTTGTCGCTGGCGGTAAGCAGTTCGATACGGGCGCGATCCAGCAGCGCCAGACGTTCGCGCAGGCGCTGAGTCTGCGTCAGACCGGTTTTTGTCTGACTGACCTGCTCCGACAACATCACAATACCGGTGGATTGCAGCAGGCAAAACAGCACCACAAACAGCAGAAAATGGCTGCGCAGACTGGCGATCCAGCCCGGCAGCGCAAAAGAGAAGAGACGTTTACCGCCGCGCGGCGGCAACAAAGTAAGCAGTGACATCAGGCAACCCAATAAAGAAAAGCAGCAGTATTAAGGGGTTGCGTGACATCTTTGTGACAGGTCCGCCAGGCGGCGGCAAAACAGCAGAATCGGCTGGCTTAACAGAAACCGTATCGGTTTATCAGCCCTTTAACGCCCGGATATGGGGCAGTAACAGCTGGGCCACCGCGGCAAACACCGGTACCACTACCGAATTACCAAACTGCTTATAGGCCTGGGTATCGGAAACCGGGATGCGGAACGAATCACTGCCAGGCGTATCGAAGCCCATCAGACGTGCGCACTCACGCGGTGAGAGGCGACGTGGACGGCGCGCCATATTTTCCGCATCCTGAAACGCCACGTCGCCCAGCGAGTGGTCCCAGCCGCGATCGATCAGGATTTCCGAGCCATCTTTGTAGTAGCGCGCCGAGAGGGTACGCACGCAGCAGTCAGGATTACGCGGGTCGTTCAGGCCAAAGCCGAACCCGTTGCCTTTGGCTTTATGTTTTTGCGCATACTGATAGAGATAGCGCCAGAGGATTGGCGACAGGATATATTTGTCGTCGGGCTCTTTTTCCAGCAGGCTTTGCAGGCTTGGCACCTGCGGCGGGTAAAACTGACGGATGTCGCGCAGGGTAAAATCGGCTTTTTTCAGGTCGCGCCGTATTCCCACCAGCACAATGCGTTCGCGATGCTGGGGCAGGAAGTGACGGGCATCAATCACTTTGGCATCCGGGCCGCTGGCAGCGGCGTCGGCCACCTCGTAGCCCAGTTCATCCAGCGTCTCCATGATAATGGCGAAGGTCCGGCCTTTATCGTGGCTCTTGAGGTTTTTCACATTCTCCAGCACAAAGAATGGCGGCTTTTTCGCCGCCAGAATGCGGGCCACATCGAAAAATAGCGTGCCCTGCGCCTGACACTCAAAACCGTGCGCGCGACCCATGGCATTTTTCTTGCTGACGCCCGCCAGCGAAAAGGGCTGACAGGGAAAACCGGCCAGCAGCACCTGATGGTCGGGGATCGCCGCGTCAATGGCGCGATAAATCGCCTCATCGCCGCTGATACCCTCCGGCTGCGTCACCTGGCGGATGTCGGTATTGAAGTGATGCTCCAGCGGATCGCTATAATGATTGGCTTTATAGGTGCGGACCGCCTCTTTATTCCATTCGCTGGTAAACACGCACTTGCCGCCGATCGCCTCAAAGCCTTTGCGGATGCCGCCAATTCCGGCGAAGAGATCGACAAAACGAAATTCCGGGTCATCATAGTGAGCGGGACGGCGGGGCAGCAGATCCTGCAACAGGTGCCATTCCGCCTCGCACAGCGGCGGCAGCGCGGCTTTCCCCTGACGGACACGGTTGAGTAGCGCGGGCGTCCAGCCGGAAAAGCCCGCCTGTTGCAGGCGGTTCGTCACATCACGGACCGAATAGATCGCCAGCAGCTGTTGAAAAAGTTCAGACGCATCAGCAGATGAAAGTGCATCAGAGAGTGGTTCAGCGAGAGCGGCGGGATGCATGCATTTTTCCTTAACAGTGAGCGGCCTATGCTATCACTCCTGACGCAGCGTGGAAATTGTCCCGACGTGCCGGGCGGTTATACGACCGGAAAGTTCTGTTTTTGCGCCAGAGCCGGGCGGCGGTCAGTCTGCGGCTTTCGCTTTTCGTAGCGCAGACTAAAGTTGAAGAACCAGCAGATAAGGAGCGGTTATGGCTGATGTGCATTCCAGCGAAACACGCAGTAAAAATATGCGTGCGATTCGCGCTCAGGATACGGCTATCGAGCAACGCATCGCGCTGTTGCTGAAGGACCGGGGATTCAGCTTTCGCGTGCAGGATAAAAACCTGCCGGGACGGCCCGATTTTGTGCTGACGGAACAGCAGGCGATTATTTTTGTTCATGGCTGCTTCTGGCATCGCCATCACTGTTACCTGTTCAAACTGCCGGCCACCCGCACCGAGTTCTGGACCGGGAAAATCAACAGTAACGTGGAGCGCGACCAGCGTTACGTGCGCCAGTTGCAGGAAAGCGGCTGGAAGGTGCTGATTATCTGGGAGTGCGCCCTGCGCGGCAAGCTCCGCCTGACGGATCAGGATCTGCTGGAGCGGCTGGAGGAGTGGCTACTGGCGATGTCGCAGAGCGCGGAGATCGACCATCTCGGCATTCATCATTACAACGCCGATTGCTAATCCGCGACATAATTGGTTAGATCGGCGCTTTCTCCGTGGCCAGGAGCCTGACATGAGCAGCATCAAACTGACGGTAAAACGCCTGTACCAGCTTCAGGACGAGCGGATGGTGAACACCCGTGCGACCGCCCGAATCTATCAAGGCGACAGGCTCATCGCGACGGAGGAGATCACCGGCATTACCGAAAGCCCGGTCAGTAAATATCTGCATGCGGAAGGTGCCGCCGGCGAAGCGGTGCGGGTGGAGTGGGATTGTGAGGGCATCGCCGATATGACAGTGACAGAAATCGAGCGCTGCCCATGTTGTCAACATAACGAACCAGACTAAGGATAAATTTTGGCGGGAACCAGCTTACTGACTTTACTTGATGATATTGCAACACTTCTGGATGATATTTCCGTCATGGGCAAAGTGGCGGCCAAAAAGACCGCGGGCGTGCTGGGCGACGATCTGTCGCTCAATGCACAGCAGGTGACCGGGGTGAAAGCCAACCGTGAACTGCCGGTGGTGTGGGGCGTCGCCAAAGGCTCCTTTCTCAACAAACTGATCCTGGTGCCGCTGGCGCTGATTATCTCCGCTTTTGCGCCCTGGCTGATTACCCCGCTGCTGATGCTGGGCGGGGCCTATCTCTGCTACGAGGGGGTAGAGAAGGTGCTGCACAGTCTGCAACATGACAAGCAGAGCAAATCGCCGGAAGCGCGCCAGCAGCGCCTCGACGCCCTGGCGAAGCAGGATGCCGCAGAGTTTGAGAAGAAAAAAATCAAAGGCGCGGTGCGCACCGATTTTATTCTCTCCGCGGAGATCGTGGCGATTACTTTAGGCATCGTCTCGGAGTCGCCGCTGCTGAACCAGGTGATTATCCTGGCGGGTATCGCCATTCTGGTCACGGTGGGTGTTTATGGCATCGTGGCGGCGATTGTGAAAATCGACGATCTCGGCTTCTGGCTGCGGGAAAAACCTTCGCGCATCGCGCAGGGGATCGGCAGCGTGCTGCTGGCCGCCGCGCCCTGGCTGATGAAGATCCTGACCGTGGTCGGCACCCTCGCGATGTTCCTGGTGGGTGGCGGTATTGTGGTGCACGGCATCACGCCACTGCATCATCTGATCCAGCAGGTCAGCGCAGGCTTCAGTGGCTGGATGGCGACGCTGCTCAGCAACGGCGCAAACCTAGTGCTCGGTTTTATCATTGGGTCGATCGTGCTGTTAGCCGTTAACCTTATTGCCAGAGTGCGCGGGAAATCGGTATAAAGCGCACTGTAATTTTACGCTCAGGAGAATGATGATGAACGACGACATGTTTGAATTTGATATTGACGCGCAACTGGAGCAGGCTGAAGCGAAAGCGGAGAAAAAAGCCAGCGAAGTGCCGGACGATCTCGGCGATGAGGCCGACTGCGAAGGCTGCAAAATCTGACGTCAGCCTGAGCGACGCCCTTCAAAGCGGATACTGTTTCTTATCCGCTTTTTTTATTTTCCGCATATCTCTCTGATTAATTCTGAATTTGCCGCTTTTTTGCGTGCCTTAACAGGCAGGAACCTTTTTCGCCTGCTATAAAGACAATAATCACACAGGTTAATAAAAGGAGCGCAACATGGTTTTCGCAATCAGTGAAGAAGTGCAACACAAGGAAGATGGGCAGACGATGGTGGTGACCGGTTACGCCAGTGGCATGGTGGAGTGTCGCTGGTATGACGGCTATGCGGTGCGCAGTGAAGCCTTTCGCAGCGATGAACTGAGCGCGCTGAAACCAGCCCAGCAGCTGGCGAGTTAACCGCCTCCGGCCGGTATCCTATCAGCCAGGCCCACCGGCAACGGACTCCGGCACCTCCCTGTGCCGCGGCGTCTCAGACGTTGCCGTCGTTATCCTCTTCTACCGCCTGATAGATACGCTGCAACACGTCCGGGAACGCGGACTGCACCCGGCTCCAGCTCGGGATAAACGGCTTATCGTTGGGACGCTCAATAAACGCCTGTCCCGCTTCCAGAATCGATTGGGTAAACATCTCAACCGCCGCTTCCTCTACGTGCTGATCAAACTTCAGCCCGTTCATCGCCGCCTCGTGGTTATAGGTCTCCATCATATCCAGCGCGTTGCGATAGTAGGTCGCCTTCAGCACCCGGAAGGAGTCGCTGGTCAGCGGCACACCCATAGTGGCGAGCTTGCGCAGCAGTGACTGCACGATGTCGTTACTCATGCGTTTCAGGCCGCCGGTGCCATCATCTTCAGCCAGCGGCTGATGTTTATGGTCGTAGTTATCGGCGATCTCCACCTGACAGGACTGGCGGGTGGTGTAGTTACGATAGATCTCAGACAGCACGCCAATCTCCAGCCCCCAGTCGCCCGGAATCTTAATCCCGTTCAGCACATGGGTGCGCATCGCGAACTCCCCCGACAGCGGATAGCGGAAGCTGGAGAGGTAATCGAGATATTCTGAATGCCCATAGACTTTTTGCAGCGAGCGCAGCAGCGGCCCGACCAGCAGCCGGCCCACGCGGCCGTTCAGTTTGCCGTCCGCCACCCTGGCGTAGAAGCCCTTACAGAACTCATACTGAAACGCCGGGTTCGCCAGCGGGTAGAGCAGGCGCGCCAGCATCCCGCGCTCATAGGTGACAATATCGCAGTCGTGCAGCGCCACACAGCTGGTCCGGTCCGAAGCCAGCGTATAGCCGGTACAGAACCAGACGTTGCGTCCTTTGCCGGGCTGGGTGGGTGACAGCCCCTCTTTATCCAGTTCAGCGTCGATCGCCTTCAGACGCGGGCCATCGTTCCACAGAATGCGATGCCGTTGCGGCAGGCGCGAGAAAAACTCGCGGGCAAACAGAAACTGATCGCGGTCAGCGCGATCCAGACCAATCACAATCTCGTCGAGGTAGGGCACTTTCGCCAGCTCATCGACAATCTTTGTCAGCGCCGGGCCTTCAAGTTCGGAAAACAGCGACGGCAGGATCAGCCCCATCTTGCGTTTGCGGGCAAAGCGTACCATCTCCTTTTCCAGCGACTCCACGCTGCGGTGGGTGAGGTTGTGGAAGTTGGTGATCACGCCATTCTGATAAAAGTCACTCATCGCATCATCCTTTTAATGCCCGTGGGCAGCTCATTGAGGTTGAGTCAAAAAATAGTCCAGCCCTTCGCGCCAGCCTTCGGGACCGTAGTGCGCGGTATGGTAAACCTGCTGCTGATCGCTGCGGCTGAGCGTCACCGGGGTTTTGCTGTAGCCCCTGATCACTACCGCATAATCCACCGCGTCGAGCATTGGTGCGTCATTGGGGCCATCTCCCAGCCCGAGGGTGATGCGCGGCTCGCCAGGCTGCCGGGCCAGCAGCCAGCGTACGGCTTCGCCTTTGCCGCTGCCCGCTGGCATCACATGCCAGAAGCGGCCGCCCTGCGCCAGCGCCAGACCCGCCGCCGTCAGCGCCTCACGGAAGCGTTCAAATGCCTCATCGCTGTCGCGCCACACGATCACCTCTGAGGCGTCGCGCTGACGGGCCAGGGCCGCCTCCGCTTCACTGAGGCCGGTCATCGACGCCACCTCCGGGTCGGAAAAGTCGTGAAAGCCGGTAAAGCGATAGTGCGTCTTGAGAGCGGCAAGCCGTTCACAGATCGCGTCGTAGGTCAGATGATTGTCGGGCAGCGCGATCTGCTGCCCGTCGGCGGTCTGTACCAGCGCGCCGTTCTCTGCAATAAAGGGCGCGCCGGGGATGCCGAGCCGTTTTTGCAGCGGCACAATTTCCGCCGCTGTCTTGCTTGAACAGATCACCAGCGGAACGTCGTGCTGTTTCAGGGTGGTAAGCCACTCGCTAGCGGCATCCCAGCGATAGCTATGATGGTCAAGCAGTGAGCCATCAAGGTCGGTAATGATCATTAACGGCTGGTGGAGATCGGGCATTAGCAGGCTCCTTTCATCACGTTCGCGGCTAAAGCAGCGATTTTTCAATATTATAGTTGAATATGGCTCACACTTTTTTTTCCGCGGCGCTGGCGGGCATTCCAGGATTATTCTCAAAACGGTCAGTCGGTAACGGAAGGGGAGTGGGGGCTGAGCAGGGGCTAAGTGGCTGTCTGATGCGGCTTTTTCGGTAACATTGGCTCTGTTTATGCAGTCAATGTTATATAAATGTGCATATATGATACTTGTTTCAAATGCTGGAAGAGGTAATCTGCACGGGTGTTAAGAATTCCCTGGTGTAACGAATTGAAATTTTTACCCGGCCATCCCGCCGGGTATTTTTTTTGAAATCGATTTCAGCGATTGATTTCACCGCTGCGATAGTCGCCAATATCAATTTCAAACGCTTCTGCCAGTTCGGTGTAAGAGTGGAAAACCCTGCCTTCAACCTCCAGCCGTGGCGGCTGATCCTGATCCATAAACTCCCGCACCTCGCCTGAGGTTCTGGCGTGAATCGCCTCCAGCAACCCCTCAACGTCAATATTCAGATCGGCCGGATGCAGATCATCCCGCGGTTTATTCTCTGCCATTTTCTGTCTCCTGAGCGCCAACAGAATAGTCAGTATAGGACGCCGGGCAGAATGGGGGAGCTGGTGCGGTCGCAGATAAAAAAAAGCCCGCGCTGCGCGGGCAAAATCCTTGTTACTTTTTGGGTTGGCTGCACCTATGGGGTGGTGCAGTAGTGGGAAGTGTAAAAGGTTCTGTTGTCAGAAGTCCTGCCGGGAAATGTTAAGAAATTGAAAAACACGGCCTTACTCAGATTTACCTGACTTTTCGCCCGAACAGAGCAGAATCAGCTATAGTTCCTGATAAAGCTGATTTTTATCAATACCTAAAGGAATGGTTATGGACATCTTAAGAATTATTATTGCAATTCTGCTGCCGCCGCTCGGCGTCTTTATGCAGGTCGGCTTTGGCGGGGCGTTCTGGCTCAATATCCTGCTGACCCTGTGCGGTTATATTCCGGGGATCGTTCACGCCGTCTGGGTCATTGCCCGTCGCTAACGCGCTGCATCACCGCGGTTCTTCGTTTAAACTGTGCAACAGGAAAATATCAGGAGAACCGAAATGAAGGTAAATGACCGCGTCACTGTCAAAACCGATGGCGGCCCGCGTCGCGTCGGCACCATTCTGGCGATGGAGCCTTTTAATGAAGGCACCATGTTTCTGGTGGCGCTGGAAGATTATCCGCTGGGCATCTGGTTTTTTAACGAGACCCAGCAGCAGGATGGCATTTTTGTAGAGCCTTACCGCGAAGCCTGATTAATCGCGAAAAAAAGCCCCGGTGCCGCTGGCGGGACCGGGGCTTTTGCCATTCAGGCTAATCAGAAGGTTTCCCAGTTCTCATTGCCCGCGGCCACTGCCGGACGAGGCGCGAGGGCAGGGGGTTTCAGCGGGGAAGCGGCGCGGGTGGCCATACCCGCTGTGGCTGGCGTCTCCGTCAGACGGAATGCTGAGACCGCCTGAGTCAGTTTACCCGCCTGATCCTCCAGTGAAGCCGCGGCGGCTGACGCCTCTTCAACCAGCGAGGCGTTTTGCTGGGTCACATTATCCATCTCGGTGACCGCCTGGCTCACCTGCTGGATACCCCGGCTCTGCTCGTCGGAGGCGGCCGCAATCTCAGCCATAATATCGGTGACCCGGCGAACCGCTTCCACAATTTCACCCATGGTATTGCCCGCCTCGCCAACCTGCTGCGAACCGTTGTTGATCAGGGAGACCGATTCGGCAATCAGCGACTCAATCTCTTTCGCCGCCTGCGCACTGCGCTGGGCCAGATTGCGCACTTCGCTGGCGACCACCGCAAAACCGCGACCCTGTTCACCGGCGCGGGCGGCTTCCACCGCGGCGTTCAGCGCCAGAATGTTGGTCTGAAACGCGATGCTGTTAATAACGTTGGTGATCTCCGCAATCTTTTTAGAGCTGCCGGAAATATTGGTCATGGTTTTCACCACGCCGCTGACCAGATCGCCGCCACTGCGCGCCTTGCCAGAGGCATCGGCCGCCAGCTGACTGGCATGATGGGCATTATCGGCGTTCTGCTTCACGGTGGCGGTGAGCTGCTCCATGCTGGCTGCTGTCTGTTCCAGCGCGGCCGCCTGCTGCTCGGTACGCGACGAGAGATCGGTGTTACCGGCCGAGATTTCGCTGGAACCCTGATAGATCGCCACCGCGCCTTCCCGGACGGTGCCGACCGTGGTCACCAGCGCCTGCTGCATCAGCTGTAAATTGTGGATCAGCGTACCAATTTCGCTGCGGCCGTGCGGCACCGGCGGTGAGGTGAGATCGCCCTGAGCAATGCGCTCAATATGCCCGACCGACTGACGCAGCGGGTTAATTACCACCCGACGCAGGAAGACAAAGGTCATCAGCACCAGCACCAGGGCGGCGCTGAAGGCGACAGCCATCGCGATAAAGCCGATACGTGACTGATGATCCGCTTCGGCGTTAATCGCTTTGGCGCGCTCAGTACGGATCTGAATCGCCTTCAGCAGCACCGCGTTGTAGTCGGCGTCCAGTTTGCGGGTGACGTCGGTCTCCTGGGCAATAATCCCTTCGAAGCTGCCCTGTTTACCGGCGTTAATCATCGGTATCAGGCCTTTATTGATGTAATCGTTAAAGCGCGCCTGGAGCGCGGCGTCGAGCTCGGTGTCAGCCGGAGTTTTTACCTTGCGCGCGGCATAGACGGCAAAACCCTCTTTGGCCTGTTGAATGCGTTTTTCGGCGGCGGCGACGTTGGCACGGAAATCATCCATCTCACCAATACGCGCGGCGGCACCGGCCTGAATGATCGTCAGACGCGCGGTGCGCAGGTGGTTTGAGCTGTTGGAAAGCCCCATGCGGACCTGGATCTCTTCGGTGGTGTCATCAAGGGACTGGTTACTTAAAATCAGGAAGTAGCTGGCGACACCAATGCAGAGGGCAAACAGCAGTAAAATGCCGCCGAAGATCAGGCTAAACAGCGGTACCAGACGGAGATTTTGCCAGATGCCCGCGTTTTTTTGTCCATTACTATCTAATCCAGTGGTCATATCCTTGCTCTCATGAGGCTGTTGTTATAAATCTTAACATCGGCACCAAAATGAAAAGGCTTAGCCAGCAGAGTGCGATCTGGCTCCCATTCTGAGCAAAAAAAAAACCGGCCATTAAGGCCGGTTCAGAAGCTGAATGTTCAGAGCGATGTGGAGAGATGTTGTCTGCAAAGGCGGGCGAATCACGGATAATGCGCACCGCGCGTTTCGCCTGTTTTCGAAGACGTACTCCCCCTGAGCCAGCAGAGTAGAGTCTGTTTTAACCGGTCATCCGTGCCGGTTTTCGCTGACCATGGTTATCGGACGTTAACGTAAATACCCGAGGTCACATTATCGGTTAATCGCACCACATGATAAATAACCTGCTTATTATGGGTTTTGATTTTGCGTTTAATATTACCTTTGTGTGACGATACCGTTTTGGCCTTAATTTGCATTTTATCTGAGATCTGAATGGTGTCATGACCTGACATCCACATCTTCAGCATATTTGATTCAGTCTGGCTCAGCGTTAATGGATGAACATCCATGCCCGAAGAGATACGCGGAGACTGATTCATCTTCTTCTGCAAATAGGTGCTCAGCAGGGAATCCAGGGTCGAAGTTTTCATCGATTTTGACGTAATAATCAGGTTCTTACGAACGTAGAGGTATTCCTCAAAATGGATATTGCTTATCGCCATAAATATAAAGAACAGTGTATCAGGATGCTGCGTAATAATGCTGCGGATACGTTCACTGGAATCTGTTTCATGAATGAAGCAATCTTCATTAATAAAGACGACACCAGGTTTTAATTGCTCACATTTTTGCTGTAGTTGCTCAATATCGGAGACAGAAGAGATATTTTTCTTCTTAACTCCTTTTAAAGACATATAGTCTGATAATCCCAGGCGTGTGTAGTTGCAGGAATCCATAATAATCGTTGGCATGTTAGCGACCCTCACCAATTTGTTATCCGTTTAAATCAACGATGAATTACGCGTTGCGGTACGAGAGAGATTTCTAAGGCACTTTTTTATTCTGCTCGTGCAGTGTGGTAACAGGCAATCGCCCGTAAAAGTCTTCATCCCTGACCCGTTCTGCAAAAATTTTGTGCTGCTTTAACGTCACCCATTCTCCGGCAATGGCGGGGAGTGCCAGTGAAATGCCAGAGTTAAGTAAGACTCAGTTTTTGGGAGCGTTGTCACTATCCCTGAAAACCCGGAAGTTTCTGATAGGACAAATCTTAAAAACATTTGTTTTACGAAAGTGTGATGCCTCAGCTGGTGTTGACAATGCCGGAAAAAACATTTTTTAACAAGAAAAATCATCCGAAAATTTTTTTCCTGTAAATTCAGTTAATTGCCGTTTTTGCCATCACTTTCACAGTTTGAACGCTTCTGTGAACCGCCCGACTAAAATACGCGAAGCCCGGTTTAATAAGAATTATTTTCAGACTCTCCGCACGTTTATCAGAATTTCCTTAGTTGCATTCTGAAAAATATGGTCTGGAAAATGCAGGGATGGTTTTGTGATGCTTAAGTATCAGGAGGCGGAGATAGTTAGAATCTTAATGTTCAGGCACGGGACAGTTCAGTGAGGAACAGGGCGAGTAAATCAAATACTTCACCGAATAAATGCTCACAGAATGGGGCGAGGAGAGGCATCAGCAGACTGATGGTTAAAATTCCGACTGATAAGGTAATCGGGAAGCCAATTGCGAAGATTGATAACTGTGGTGAAACACGGTTTAACAAACCCAGGACCAGATTTAGCATGAGTAACAAAACGATTAAGGGTAGCGCTAACATCATGCCATTAAGGAAAATTAATCCACCCGACTTCACCAGCGCCATAAAGGCATTGGCATTCAGCGGATGTCCGCCAATCGGCAACGTATGAAAACTGTCCGCCAGCAGGGAGATCAGCCACAGATGTCCGTTGAAGGTCAGAAACAGCAGCATCGCCAGCATGTCGAGAAAACGGGCCAGCACCGGCATGTTAAGACGGCTGCCGGGATCGAAAAAGGTGGCGAACGACAGTCCCATCTGTAAGCCAATCACTTCGCCGGCGCAGCGCACCGCCGCAAAGGCAAACTGCATGGTGAAGCCGAGGGCGATGCCAATCAGCATCTGCTGAATCAACAACCAGAAGCCGGCGGGTGAGAACAGGGTCACATTGACCGCGGGCAGCAGCGGCATCAGCAGCCAGGTAATCATCACCGCCAGACCCACTTTGACCCGCTTACTGACAGAACGTTCACTGAGGATCGGCGCGGTGGCGAATAACGCCAGAATGCGCACCAGCGGCCAGAAGAACTGACTGACCCACTGAACCAGCTGGCTGCTGTCGAGAGTAATCATCAGCCGATGATGTAAGGCAGGTTAGTAAAGACGGTGCGGATATAGTCCAGCAGCAGATTCAGCATCCACGGACCGGCAATGATACCGGTGGTCGCCACCGCCAGAATTTTCGGAATAAAGGATAAGGTCTGTTCGTTGACCTGGGTAGCGGCCTGGATCAGGCTGATCAGCAATCCACTGACCAGCGCGGCCAGCAGCAGCGGGGCGGCCAGCATCAGCGCCACGCGCATCGCTTCCTGTCCCATGACCATAACGGATTCGGGTGTCATCGGTTGCTCCGGGAGTAAAAAGGGGGATCAGGAGTAGAAACTTTGCGCCAGCGAGCCGACCAGCAGTTGCCAGCCGTCAACCAGAACAAAGAGCATCAGTTTAAACGGCAGCGAGATGGTCGCGGGCGGCACCATCATCATCCCCAGCGCCATCAGCACGCTGGCGACCACCAGGTCGATGATCAGGAACGGGATAAAAACGGTAAAACCAATCTGGAACGCGGTTTTCAGCTCGCTGGTCACATAGGCGGGCAGCAGAATCCGCATCGGCACCGCTTCAGGTCCGGCAATCGGCGCGGTGTTGGCGAGCCGGGCAAACAGCGCTAAATCGGCTTCGCGGGTCTGACGCAGCATAAACTCCCGCAGCGGCTGGGCCCCTTTCTCAATCGCCACATCCATGCCGATCTTGTCCTGACTGAACGGCAGATAGGCGTCCTGATAAATTTTGTCGAAGGTAGGCGCCATAATAAAGAAGGTCAGAAACAGCGACAGACCGAGCAGCACCTGGTTCGGCGGCGCCGAAGGCGTGCCCAGCGCGTTACGCAGTAAACCAAACACAATGATGATACGGGTGAAGCTGGTCATCATCAGCAGCACCGCCGGAATAAAGGTCAGCGCGGTGATAAACACCAGCGTCTGCACCGGCAGTGACCAGCTCTGACCGCCATTCGGCAGCGAGTGACTCACCAGGCCCGGCAGCTGGGCATGGGCAACCGGTGCCAGCAACAGCAGTGGCAGTAAAGGAAGCAGTCGACGCATCATTGTGGTTTTCCGGGACGTTTAACCAGGTTCTGTAACAGCTGACGAAAATCTTGTGGCGCAGGCGTGACCGGCGTCACTGACGCCGGTGCGCCCGGCGGCAGGGTGTGCAGGTGGGTGATCTGCTGGGCGGTGACGCCCAGCACCAGGCGCGCATCGGCGGTATCGACAATCACCACCCGCTCACGCTGGCCCACCGATACGCTGGCGGTAAGTTTCAGCTCCTGGCCGCTGACCTTTTTCGGCGCGAAGCCGAACCGGCGTGCCAGCCAGGCGCAGGCCAGAATCAGTAAGATAATGACCGCTAACACGCTGCTCACCTGGGCCAGCATCGAGCCGGTCGAAATGGCCTGAGCGTGAGGCGCAGCGGGTTGCAGACTTTGATTCTGGCTATTCATCTTCAGCGACTCAGGCGACGCATACGTTCAGACGGGGTGATAATGTCGGTGATGCGCACGCCATATTTATCGTTCACCACCACCACTTCACCCTGGGCAATCAGGTAGCCGTTGATCAGAATATCGAGCGGTTCACCCGCCAGGCCGTCCAGTGAGACCACCGAACCCTGCGTCAGACGCAGCAGCTCTTTAATGGTCATTTTGGTGCGGCCCAGTTCCACGGTGAGTTTCACCGGAATATCCATGATCAGATCAATGTCCTGCAACGAGCCAGAGACATTGCCGCTGTCAAAAGATTTAAAAACGTCGTCGCTTTGCTGCGGCGCGCTGCTGCTGCCGACCTGCTCATTCATAGCTTCAGCCCACAGATCGTCCGCAGAGACATCGTCAGACGGTTTATTACTGTCAGTCATGGGGCTGTTCCTCGTTCAGCGAATTCAAAATCGGGTTAATCAGGTGTTCGACACGTAGCGCGTACTGACCATTCATCGTGCCATATTGGCTGGTTAAGACCGGAACGCCGTCGACATGGGCGATAATGCGTTCAGGTTTCTCAATCGGCAGCACATCACCGGGTTTCAGCTGCAAAATCCGGGACAGACGCAGCGAGGTTTCGGCAAAGTGGGCAATCAGTTCCAGCTCAGAGTGCTGCACCTGTTTCACCAGGTTATCGCGCCAGTGGTTATCCTCCTGGCGGGAGTTTTCGAGCGGTGGATTCACCAGCAGCTCGCGCAGCGGTTCAATCATTGAAAACGGGATGCAGATATTAAACTCACCCACCAGGTTACCAATCTCCACCTGGAACGGCGTGTTAACCACGATGTCGTTCGGTGAGGTGGTGATGTTGGTGAATTTCACCTGCATCTCTGAACGTACATACTCGACGTCCAGCGGATAAATCGCTTTCCAGGCGTCGCTGTAACCATCCAGCGCCAGCTTCAGCATGCGACGGATAACGCGCTGCTCGGTATGGGTAAACTCCCGGCCTTCGACTTTGGTCGGAAAGCGGCCGTCGCCACCAAACAGGTTGTCGACGGCGATAAACACCAGGCTCGGTGAGAACACCACCAGCGCGGTGCCGCGCAGCGGTTTCAGGTGGATCAGGTTCAGGTTGGTCGGCACCGGCAGGTTGCGGGCAAACTCGTGATACGGCTGAATCTTGATCGCGCCTACGCTGACATCCGGGCTGCGACGCAGCAGGTTAAACAGCGCCATACGGAAACTACGGGCAAAACGCTCATTAATAATCTCCAGCGCCTGTAAACGCTCGCGCACCACGCGACGCTGGGTATTGGGATCGTAAGGACGAATATCGCCTTCCGGTCCGCTCTGTTTCTTTTCTTCTTCCGCGCTGCCACTGTCGCCGTTTAACAGGGCGTCAATTTCAGCCTGGGAGAGAATGCTATCGCCCATTGATTCACCTCAAAATGAAGGCGGTAAACAGCACATCGTTTACTGCCTGCGGAGGTTGACCTTTTACCAGCGGTGGAGTCAGCACCTGTTTGATTTGCTCAACAAGCGCTTGTTTTCCCTGCTCTGTCGCCAGCGCCGCAGCGCTCTGACGCGAGAGCAGCAGCAGCAGACGGCTGCGCACCTCAGGCAGATAGTCATTTAACCGACGCCGGGTATCCTCATCGGCCAGACGCAGGGTAAAGCCTACGTAAAGCACGCGGTCAGGATCGTTGTCGGGATTGACCAGGTTAACCGTAAATGTATCAAGTGCAAAAAAGACCGGGGCGGGAGGCGGTTCGACTTTCGCGACCTCCGGCTTATCGCCCTCATGTTTATTCATCATTCGCCAGACTGCATAGCCTGCCACGCTGCAAGCGGCCAGCGTCACAATGAGCAACACCGGAATTAAGAGTTTACGTTTGCGGCCTTTAGCTTTCGCGTTATCAGACATGGTTGCAGTTACTTCCTGTGAATTATGGGCAAGCCTCTCGGCTCACGGGACAGATTATCCCGCGTCTTAAGTCAAACAATGGGAAGAAAAGACGCGGGTTTTACGCTTACCTTCAGCGTTTGTCGCTGTCAGGCAAAAGTGTCGACGGCGCCATTGCCGTTGAGACGCGCCTGAAGGGCGGCGGGAACGGCGATAGGCGTGATGTCGGTGTCACTGTCCTGGGAGAGGGAGAAGCGGCCATGCTGTCCATCGCGGCGCGCCTCCTGCTGCTGCTGGAAGCTCTGGCCTTGCGCGGAACTGTCACTGCTCACCTGACTCTCGCCCAGGTTGATCCCGCTCTCTGCCAGCGCGCTGCGCAGCTGCGGGATCGCGGCTTCCAGCGCCGCTCTGACGTGGCTATGGCTGGAAACCAGACTAATTTGTGCCTGATCGTTATCCAGTTTCAGGCTGATCTGGATAGCGCCGAGGTCGGCCGGATGTAACCGCAGTTCGGCGTTCTGCATGCCGTTACGGCTGAACATCACCACCTGCTGACTCAGCGCCTGCTGCCACTCGTCGCTGCCCAGCTGCGCGTTCAGCATCGGCGTGGATGGCGTGCTGCTGGTGGCGGAGGCGGTCACCGGTGCGGGCAGGCTGCTGGCGCTGGTGATCGGCGTGCTGGTGCTGAGCGCGTTATCGCTGGCGCTGGCTTTACTCGCGCCCTGATCATCCTGCTTTAACATGCTGCTCAGCGCCTGCTGAAAACTGCTGTCGGGCGTCAGGCCGCCGCTGGTGGCGCTCTGTGCAGCTGGCGCGGCAGACGAGGCTGGCGTGTTCGCGCTGCTCACACCGGGCGAGGTCAGGGCGCTGCTTTTCGCGTCCGCCTTCGCATCCTTGCCCTGCACGTCACCCGACTGGCTGCCGCTGACCATCTGCGTCAGTGAGGCGAGCGTTTTACGGCTGGTATCACCCTGCGTCATCAGCTCGCCTGACTCGCTGCTCACCGCACTGGCGTTAACGCCCGTCGCGCTGGCCGCGACCGGTAACATGGCGAACAGCGCCTGCACATTCTGCATCTCACTGGCGCTTAAGGTTGCCGCTTCCGGCTTGTCTTTATCATCGGCTGATTTTGTGCCGGCTTTAATATTTTCCGGTTTAATCAGCGCCGTCAGCGCCGCCGGATTATCCAGCGCCGCCATCAGGGCGTTCAGGGGGGTAGAGGAGCGGGCGTTGTCTGCGGTTTCTGCTTTGGCATCAGCGGATTGCGCCGCTTTTCCCGGCTGTTTTGCCAGGCTGAGTAACTGGTTTCCCAGCGCGGTCAGAAAAGCGTGCGGCAGGGCGTCGGCACCCGCCGCGGCGTCCGTGGAAACTGATGTATCGGCGTCGGTTTTCACCGCCGCTTTTGTGGCAATGTGTGGCAGCGTAATCATTCGCCTCTCCTCAATGCGGCCCGTTGGGCAAATTCGTCCATCCGTTTCTGGTCGAGACGGTTTTCCTGTCGTAATGCGTTTTCCGCTGCCCGCGTAATCAGGGTCTGATAAGCGTTGAGCCGCTGCTGTTTGTCACGCCAGTTGATCAGCGCCTGCTCCAGCCGCTGATTCCAGTTGTTGAGCTGGTTGCGGTGCTGCTCAATCGCTTTTTCCAGCGTCTGAATAAACTGGTGATAGTTGGTCCAGCGCGTACTGGCGATGCCGCTCGACATGTCATCGTTAAGCTTGTTGCGGTATTCGTCCTGATAGTCGAGCAGCATGGTCAGCTGCTCGCTGGCGGCGTGCTGACCGCGACGCATATCGCCTAAATAGATGGCCGCGCGCTCCAGATCCTGCTCCGCCAAGTCGCGCAGCGTATCGATGGCATTTGCTGTTTTCATTGCCGTTACCTCGCGTTAATCGTTGTCTAGCCGAACAGCGCATGCAGATGCAGGCTGGCATCGTCGTAATCACTGCGCTCAAAAATGCCCTGTTGCAGGAAGGCTTCCATCTGCGGATAGAGCTTGATCGCTTTATCCAGCATCGGGTCGCTGCCTGCGGCATAAGCGCCGACGCTGACCAGGTCGCGGTTACGCTGAAAACTGGAGAGCAGCTGCTTAAACTGGCGCACCCGCGCGTAGTGCTGCTCATCAATCAGCGAGGTCATCGCACGGCTGATCGAGGCTTCAATGTCGATCGCCGGATAGTGACCCGCTTCCGCCAGCCGCCGCGACAGCACAATGTGGCCGTCGAGAATGGCGCGCGCCGAGTCAGCGATCGGGTCCTGCTGATCGTCACCTTCGGTCAGGACGGTATAGAAGGCGGTGATTGAGCCGCCGCCGTCGATGCCGTTACCGGCACGCTCAACCAGCGCCGGCAGTTTGGCGAACACCGAAGGCGGATAGCCTTTGGTCGCTGGTGGCTCTCCGATCGCCAGGGCGATCTCACGCTGCGCCATGGCGTAGCGGGTCAGGGAGTCCATAATCAGCAGCACATGCTTGCCACGGTCGCGGAAATCTTCGGCGATGCGGGTGGCGTAGGCAGCTCCCTGCATACGCAGCAGCGGCGAGACGTCAGCCGGTGCGGCAATCACCACAGAGCGGGCGCGGCCTTCCGCGCCAAGAATGTTCTCGATAAAATCTTTTACTTCGCGACCACGCTCGCCAATCAGCCCGACCACGATCACATCCGCTTCGGTGTAGCGCGCCATCATGCCGAGCAGCACGCTTTTACCCACGCCTGAACCGGCGAACAGCCCCATACGCTGGCCGCGTCCCACCGTCAGCAGGGCGTTGATGGCCCGGACGCCGGTGTCCAGCACATCGGTGATCGGGGTGCGCTGTAACGGGTTAAAGGGCGGGGTGATCAGCGGGGCGCGATAGCCGGTATCGGGTGACGGCAGACCGTCCAGCGGCCGGCCACTGCCATCCAGCACGCGACCCAGCAGCTGTGGCCCCAGCATCAGCTGTTTGCCCGCCTGCGGATTTTCACCATTCTGACGCGCATAGACCCGCGCGCCCGGTAAAATGCCATCCACCTCTTCCAGCGGCATCATCAGCAGTTTCTGGCCGTTGAATCCCACCACTTCGCTTTCGATCTCGCTGATGGTTTTGCCGTCATTGCGTTCAATCACGCAGGTCGCCCCCAGCGGCAGCTGTAAACCGGTCGCTTCCAGCACCAGACCGGTAGCGCGGGTTAAGCGGCCGTAGCGACGCACCGGCTGCACCTGACAGATGCGATTTTCAAAGGCGTCGAGCGCCCCTAACCAGCGATTCAGGCGGGTGGTCATTACACTTCTCCCGGGGCGGCGAGGCGGCAGAGTTCCTGCCAACGCGTGGCGACGCTGGCATCGAGATCGCCATCTTCCGCGCTGAGTTTGCAGCCGCCAGGGTGCAGGCTGCTGTCAGCCAGCAGACGCCAGCCGTGCAGATCCAGCGTCGGGCCCAGCGTCTGCTCAATACGTTGTAAGTCGTCGGGGTGGACCCGCAACTGCGGCTTGCCGGTGAACATCGGTTCCTGTTGCAGCAATCCCTGAATCTGGCGCAGCAGGGCGGAGCCATCCACGGTGGTCGCCTGGCCGATAACCGACCGCGCGGCCTCCAGCGCCAGCTGCATCAGCCGGGCCGCGATCACGCTATCCAGCGATTCCAGCGTGTTCTGAAACTCTGTCACCAGCTGCTGCATCCGCGCCTGTAAGGGGGCCTGCTGCTGCTGCGCATCGGCCAGCCCCTGCTGAAAACCGGCGTCATAGCCCGCTTTCTGCCCTTCGGCAAAGCCCTGCTGATGACCTTCGTTATAGCCCTGGCCCTGCGCCTCTTTGCGCATCTGCTGTTGCAGGCGTTCAAGCTGCTGTTGCTGCTCATCCACGCCCTCATCAAATTCGAGGATCTCCGGTTGCGGCTCCGGTTCAGGCTGGTCGGAACGCCCTAAATCGTTGGGCTGCCACAGCTGCCAGGGGCGGGCAGAAAATGCATCAGACATACGTTTCCTCGCCACCACCAATCACCATCTCGCCTGATTCGGCCAGGCGGCGTACCACCAGCAGGATCGCTTTCTGCTCGTTCTCCACGGCGGACATCCGCACCGGACCCCGGTTGGCCAGATCGTCGCGCAGAATATCGGCGGCGCGGGCTGACATGTTTTTGAGGAACTTCTCGCGCAGTGGCTGCTCGGCACCTTTCAGCGCTACCAGCAGCTGTTCCGACTCCACTTCCTGCAACAGACGCTGGATGCTGCGGTCGTCCACTTCCACCAGGTTTTCGAACAGGAACATCTCGTCGATAATTTTCTGCGCCAGTTCGCCATCGAAGTCGCGTACCGCTTCGATAACCGCCTCTTCCTGCTGCGTTTTCATCAGGTTGATGATCTCGGCTGCGGTTCTCACGCCGCCCATCTTCGCGCGCTTGAGGTTGGTGCCATCCAGCAGGCCGTTCAGCACTTCGGTCAGTTCGGCCAGCGCGGCTGGCTGTACCCCACCAAAAGTGGCGATACGCAGCATCACGTCGTGACGCAGACGCTCGTCGAACAGCGCCAGAATATCCGCCGCCTGGCCACGTTTGAGGTGTACCAGGATGGTGGCGATAATCTGCGGGTGCTCGTCGCGAATCAGGTCGGCAGCGGCCTGCGGCTCCATAAAGTTGAGCGTTTCCATGCCGCTGGTGGTTTCGCGCGTTTCGAGAATATCTTCCAGCAGGCTGGCGGCGCGCTCTTCGCCCAGCGCCCGGGTCAGCACGGAGCGCAGGTATTCGTTGGAGTTGAGGCTCAGCGCCGCGAACTGCTCGGCGTCTGCTTCGAACTCACGCAGCACTTCGGTCAGCTGTTTGTGCGACACCTGACGCATGTTGGCCATCGAGGCGCTCAGGTGTTGCACTTCGCGCTGGTTCAGGTGTTTGAAAACTTCCGCTGCGCGCTCTTCGCCGATGGTCATCATCAGGATGGCGCTTTTTTCGGTTCCGGTCAGACTCATAGCTCTTTACTCATCCATTCGCGAATCACCAGCGCAACAACGCGCGGATCGTTTTCAGACATGTCGCGGATGCGTTGACTCATCACTTCTGCGCTCATGCGGTTGTTAGACTTACGTTCCTGATCCAGCTCATCTTTGCTGAGCTGCACACTAAAGGCTTCCTCTTCCACCTGCTCATTCGCCCGGGCTGCGGCCGCTTCTGCGATGGCTTTCTCAGCCGCCTGTTTGCGTACCAGATGCGGACGTACCAGTTTGCGGTAGAGAATGAAGGCCACCAGGGCAACCAACAGCCATTTACCGGCTTCCATCAGCTGATCAAAGAATGACTGCTGCTGCCAGAAGGGAAGATCGGTGCTCATCGGTTCGGTGGTGTTGAACTGCGAGTTCACCACGTTGATGCTGTCGCCACGGGTCTGGGAGTAGCCCATCGCTTCGCGGGTCAGATCTTCAATCTGCTTCAGCTGCTGCTCATTCAGCGCAACGGCTTTGCCTTTATCATCGGCGCGGAAGTTCACGACCACCGCCACCGACAGACGCTGCACGTCGCCGACGTTGAGTTTGGTATGACGGATGGTGCGGTCCAGCTCGTAGTTCACCGTTTCATCGCGACGCGAGTTGGTTGGCGTCGAACTGGCGGCGGCGGTGCTGGTGGTCTGGGTTCCGTTGTTCGCGGCGTTGTTCTGACCGTTGGCATTCTGGCCATTGGCGTTCTGACCATTCGCGCCATTGTTAGGTGTATTTACCGGCGCGGTGTTGGCTGGCGCAGGCTGATTCGAGAGCGCGCCTGGCACGCCGCCCGGATAGGGGCTGCCGGACTGATCGCTGCTGCTGCTCTGACGTGAGCGGACCGCCGTGGCGGACGGATTGGCGTTAGGCTGATATTTCTCGTCGGTCTGCTCGCTGGTATCGAAGTTGATCTGCGCGGTGACCTGCGCATGGACGTTGCCCTGGCCGAGAATCGGATTCAGGATCGCTTCAATACGCTGCTGATAGCGCGCTTCCACTTCGGCGGCATACTTCAGCTGCGCGTCATTCAGATCGCGTCCGGCCGCATCAGAGCGGGTCAGCAGGCGACCCGCCTGATCAACCACGGTGACGTTGCCTGGCGGTAAACCGGCGACGCTGCTTGAAACCATGTGGGCGATCGCCTGAATCTGACCTTCATCCAGCGCGCGGCCAGGTTGCAGCGTCAGGGTGACAGAAGCGGAAGGGGCTTTCTGCTCACGCACAAACAGGGTTGGTTTTGGCATCGCCAGATGAACCCGGGCGCTTTTCACCGGGCCGAGGGATTCGATGGTGCGGGCGAGTTCGCCCTCCAGTGCGCGCTGGTAGTTAACCTGCTCGCTGAACTGGCTGATACCGAACTTCTCTTTATCCAGCAGCTCGAAGCCCACCGATCCGCCTTTTGGCAGACCCTGCTGAGCCAGACGCAGACGCAGCTCATGCACGTTGGCTTCCGGCACCATCAGTGCGCCGCCGTTTTCGGCGAAGCGATAGGGGATGTTCATCTGCGTCAGCTGAGTGACGATGGCGCCGCCATCCTCATCAGAGAGGTTGTTATAGAGCACGCTGTAGCTGGGCTGCTTCGCCCAGAGCACCATCGCGATCACTATCGCGATCACCGCCGCAGCGGCGACGATTAAAGGAATACGCGGATTTGCGCGCAGGCGAGCGAGAAGGTCACCGAAGCCTTTCTTTTCTTGATCTGGTGTGGCGGCTGCACTCGCATTCATGACCGATTCCTGCCTGACGTAATTGACCGGGTAAGTTGAGATGGCAAAACAGACTCCCTGACCTGCGTAAATAGAAATTCCACTTCAATGCCAGGCATTATTTGTTGAAACGGAAAATTCGATGGCTGGATAAGGTAGGTTTTTTGCTGTTATTTAGCGCCTTTGTCTTATTGACAACGTGCTAACTTTGCCACCACTGATGAATTACACCCCCATGAAAGAGGTAACGTGAATGTCCATTCAGGCAATTGACGGTGTGTTACAGCAACTTCAGATGACCTCGTTGCAGGCCAGCAACCGCAGCAGCGAAGCCACTAACCAGATCGATTTTGGCGCGACCATGAAAGCCGCGCTGGATAAGATCAGCGAAACCCAGACCACTGCCCGCACCCAGGCGCAGGATTTTGAAATGGGGAAACCGGGCATCGCGCTGAACGATGTGATGGTCGACCTACAGAAATCATCTATCTCAATGCAGATGGGCATCCAGGTCAGGAACAAGCTGGTGTCGGCGTACAGCGATATTATGAATATGCAGGTGTAGTGGAAGAGGCGACTCAGGCTGAATGATGCAGAGCGGCACCCGGCGCAGCAACGTAACGGGGAGTCGGGCCGCAACAGAGGATCAGAGGTGACGCCCGCGGGAGGCTTTGCGCGTATCCCGGAGAGAAAGAAACCCGCTCGGGGGCGGGTTTTTGCCTGCTGCGGTTAAGCAGCCATGCTGCGACACTGCTCTGCACAGTGATGGCAGGCTTTGGCGCACGCCTGACAGTGGTCATGGTGATGCTGTCCGCATTCATCGCCACATTTCTGGCAAACTTCAGCACAGAGCTTGCAGAGCTCTTTCGCAAACTCACTTTGCAGCGTCATAAACTGTGCAGCCAGACGGCAGAGATTGGCGCACTGCATATCCATGCGAATGCATTCACGCATCATCTCCAGATTTTCTTCTTGCAGGCATGACGCGGCGCAGTGGTCACATGCCGCCGCACACAGGTAGCAGGCTTCAATGCATTTTTTATATTCGTCTGACATAGTCTCTCCTTGGTCGGGGGTGTCTGCTAAGCCTGGGAAACAATGTCTGATTATGCAAATGATGAAGATGTTAATGACTTTTTCTGCATTACCGGGAGTTCCAGGGCGGCGCCTCTTCAGCAACAGCGCACCGGCGGCAGATCGCCCGGCATCGGGACTATTTTACTGGCATTAGTTACAACAACCTCTAACCGGCAATCTGTTTAGACTGCGCGAAGATGTGATACCCATAGCGGAATCTGGCTGAGTCATCCGGGGCCGGAGCGGGCAAAAGCAGGGGAGGGAAGATAGGCTGAAGCGCTTAAGGGTGCTTTCCGGTTACTCTGCGCTGAATGTCGCTGAGCCTGTCGGGCGCGCTCCGATTTACGTTAAATGGCCAGTCACTGGCTATACTGTTCCGCATTCACAGCCGTCAGCAGATAACCTCTTCTGGCGCACGTTACCCACCCTTTGCCGGACGTCTGAACAATGATAAAAAAATGCCTCCTGATAGCGGCTCTGTTTGCGTTATCTGCCAGTGCCTTCTCTGCCACGCAGTGCGGGCCTTTTCTTTTTAAAGCGGACAGTAAAGGCTGGTTTTCAGTCAACGGTGAGCGCGCGAAAAGTCAGAAGGTCGCTTTTCACAAAGAGAAGGGTGACTACGACAACGCGACGGTCAGATTGCAGGTTAAAAACAGCAAAGCGCCCGGCATGCTGGATATGGAGCAGACGCTGAGTGACGGCAAGGGGATATTAAGGGCAGAAATCGTTCGCACCAGCCAGAGTCAGATACGCATCCGTGGTGCTTATGATTGTGACAAGGTGGAATAGACCTCACGGCATCGGCGGTCAGAAAGGGAATGACTCCTGAACAATCGCAGCAGAAAAAGGATTGTCACTGGTGATGCTGGCGCAGAATTGCGCAGGCTATTCTGAAGACCAGACCTGGCGCGCCCGATTCAGGGCGCGCAGGCTGTTAATCCGCCTGATACGGATCTTTTTTATCATCTTCACTGTCATCATTCTTACGTGGAACTTCGCCATGATCTTTTGGCGCGTCAGTAGCGGGATGATCATCCTCTTCATAGGCATTGCCCGCGTTAGGGGCGGCTTCCGGCAGGCTTTTGCTCACTTCACCTTCGTGTTTACGTTCTTCATTCGTGTTGTGTTTAAACATGAGTCGCTCCTTGGGTTCCAGTCTCTTAAGTCTAGACCAGCCAGCCCATCCCGATAGCCGCATCTGATTTTAGTTAACAAAAAGCCTGCGCCGGACGGGCCAGCCGGCGCTTCTCACCTCCCTGCTTTGCGTTTCTGTCGCTACCGTCGCGCTATGCCAACGGCAGGAGTCAGCAACGTGAACAGACAAAAGGTCATGACGCAGGTCACAAGCTGTTCGATTAATAAATTCGATTGAACGGATTAATAAAAAGCATATAGTGACCTGCGTTACCAGGAGATAGAAATTATGTTACGAGACTATTTAAAGATTGAAGCTGAAGATCAGCTGGTAGAAAAAGATTGCCGAAGCCTGAAAAATCGCGGCCAGGAAGAGATCACCGAATGGACCATTGTGAATGCCCGGGGTGAGAAAAAGGGCGGCGTGAAACTGTTTGATAAACTCAGCACCCGCCGCTCATGGCCGGTAAATTACCGGATTATGCAGACCGACATGCAGGGCAATGTGGTTGTCGATCGGCTGACTGAAGCCCTGTAATCCTCTGCTGTTTGCCGTAGTTTTGCTGTGCGTTGAAAAATTTAACCCGCCTATGGCGGGTTTTTTATTGCTGACGATAGCGGCGCAGCTCCACCACGGTGCCCAGCAGCGTCAGCGCATCCTGATCGGAGTGCAGCAGCGGATAGTTGATATTGGCGGGGGCCAGTTCAAACAGCGGCTGGTCATTGACCGTGCTGCGCTGCCGCCAGGTGCGCAGCAACAGCCTGGTGTGCTGTAACGCGGCCACGGTGTCGCCGGGCAGGGGAGAGACGCAGGGATCAACAATCGCCACATCCAGTGGCAATATCGCCGGCGTCATCGCCTGCTCATCCACCCGCACGGCAAAGCTCTGCTGAGAGAGCGCCATGTCGTTGTGCATCAGTAATTCATGCTTAACCTGACTGGCATCGCTGCGCCAGTGCGCGACGTCACGCTGAGCGAGCAGCGGGATCTGATAAAGCCCGGCCCAGGCGTTTTCACTAAAAACAGGGCCATCTCCGTCTATCAGAAAAGCGGGTGCGCACCCCAACGCCTCAGCCAGCCGCAGCAGGTTTTCACCGCGCGGCAGCGTTTCCTCTTTTTCCCACTGCGAAATCGCCACGTGGGAGACTTTCACCTGCTGCGCCAGCTGTTTCTGCGTCAGTTCCAGGGCTTTTCTGCGGTGGCGAATGCGGTCGCCTAACGTTTCGTTTTTCATCAGCTTGACTTGTGATTAAGAATGGCTTAAGTATACTTAAGCCTGGTATTTAAGCAATCTTAAATTTCATGCGGGGAACGTGTTTTTTGCACGCAATTAAGTTCCAGTGACCTTACCGGATAAAGGGGTGTGGCATGGAGAGTAGTCTGATTACCAGTATGGGGGCGCTCGTTCTGGGCGGGGGCGCAGCGGCGTTGTTCTGGAAACCGCTTCTGGCAGGGATCGCGTCAATCGTGACCAGCAATCGTGCCGGGGGTGAAATTATCACCAGCTACAAAGAGCAGGTGGTCCTGCTGAAAGAGAGCAACCTACGCATCAGGGAAGAGAACGATGAGCTTCGTCAGCGGCATGACAAAAATCTGCGTCGTATCTCGACGCTCGAAACCGATCTTCGGCTAATCAAAAACGCCGTCGGTATTTTACTGGCAATGACGGAAACCGATCACAGCGACAAGTTTCGCAATGAAGTCGATCGGCTTATCTCAACTCTGGAGGATCGCAGCGATGGCCTCGATAAATAGCACTCTGGCTCCCATGTTCTACCGGCGCAAAGTCATTCTCGGCGGTATTCTGCTCAGCTGCTCAATGATTTGTGTCCTGATGACGATTCTGTTTCTGTATGTCAGTAACGCGGCCAATAAGCGGGTAGAGGAGATCCGCAAAGATTATCGCGATGTCGCGGCGCGACGTGATGCCAGGGTTGATCTGCTCACCGATCAGGTCAGAAAGTTGCAGCATAAGCTGGATGCGATACCGGAACGTACCGCCGATCAGACGGTCAACAAGGTGAAAGAGGTGGTGATCGAAAGTGAACCCTCTGCGGGAAAAATGAACAGGAGACCGTAACTTCCGATTATTCTTAGTGCGGCTTCGCTATTATCGACTAGTTTTAAATCTTCGGGCAACATTTGTATCTGAATGCGGCCCGTTGATTGGCCGGTTAGTGAACCGCTAAGCCCGATCACTTTGGATAAACGATCAAAAGGATAATAAGCATGAGCGATTCAACAGAAACTAAGACCAAAACCGACTACCTGCGTGACGTAGCCTCTCAGCTGAAAGAGATGCGCCACTATGCGCAGACCAATACGGAGACACTTTCCAGCCATTGGCTGGCATTTGATGCCGGTGAATACAAAGACAAAACCAATGCTGACCGTATTGATGCCTTGCTGAACAAGCAGGGGAAACTGCTGGAAGATCTGGATGCCGCTATTCAGGACATCGAGATTGAAATTAATCACAGCGAGCAGGAGAGCTAAGCTATCTCCCGCTAACTGATGCGGTGGCCGCTAAGGGATTAATCGGCCACCAGCCACATTTCCGCTTCGTCGAACATCTCTTCAACAATCCGCGCAACTGTCGCCTTATCGTTCTTACTTAAATCGGTATCAATCGCATTACGCTCCATCGGCTTAACCTTGACTTCAATGTCAGGAAACACCCGATGCACCCGCTTCTCCAGCTCCTCACGAATCATTTCACGAGCACCCGGCAAACCGGCAACGTTGCGCTTGTCATAAATCAATTCAACAAACATGATGGCAATCCATTCAGGGCAAAATCGCTGACATATAATACTGTAAATAAAAACAGTAGCAAGGCGGCGCGCGTGATTTCACGTAAATTTTTATGTCGTCGCCAGCTCAATCTTCGACTGGCAAAATGCGTCAGCATCACGACATAATGGCGGCTTACTTTTCAGGAGATTTGCGATGCGACAACTGGTTATTGATATTCTGCTAAAACTGGCAAAGATGGACGTCGACGCGAAGGAGCTGACGGCCCAGCTTGAAGCGCAGTCACTGCTGGTTGCGGCGCTGCTGGTGCAGGCGAAACAGGATAACTCGCTGACTATCACCGAAACCGTTCAGGACGCCATTGTCACCGCATCTCGCTCATCCACCGAGTTTCTGCAATCTGATGTCGATCTGCTGCTGACGCACATCAATCGTCTGCTGGCGGTGGCGAAGTATGTGGAAGTGAAGGGGAAAGCGACGGAAGATGAAGGGTAAGGGCGGATAAAAAATTCGCCTCTGGAGGTAGAAATCAGACCACACCTACAGAGGCAGTGCATCAGCACTATTCGTTAAAGGTCAATCACGACCTGAGTCGCAGGCTGACGTTATCCGCTTTCATGCAGTTAGTACAACCTTATCCGCAGCGCTGACACTGGTTGGAGGTGTATGACCAATGCATCTTCAGCGCAACGCTGATTACAGCTCGTTTTTAATGCAAAACTCTTCCCAGCTCATCCCCAGCGACGCCGCGTGGGATTTGAGATAAGTTTCAATCGCCTCGGCGGCCACCGCTTTATCCGGCTCAGCCAGCTGAATAGAAAAGATCATCCCATCCAGATTTTTCTGCCGTAAAAAGGCGGCATAGATACGTTCCGCATGCCATTCACGCAACTGACGCAGCGACAGATTGGCGGCGCGGGCATCGCTTTCGGTTAACTCATCAAGGGCAGCCTGGAAATCGGGGTGCGCGGTAAAAAACATCTCACGCGCCTGCGCGTAGTAAGCTTCTGGCGTTTTCATCTTCGGATTCCTGAAAGTCTGTTGCAGCGCGCCAGTGTAGCGGGTTGCGCCCGAGTTGTCAGGAGCCGCGGCGCGGTCAGCGCTGGGGCATCCCGCTGTGACCAGGCGGTTACGGGGTCTGCTGACCGGTAAACAGTGACGCAGCGATGCGCGGGTGATGGCACAATCGCGCAGACACCTTGCGCTACAGAGTGGAAAAATTATAACGTAGCCGCCATTGACGCGATCTTAGGGATTTAACATGAAAAAGTGGATGCTGATTGCCGCGCTGGCGCTGAGCGGTTGTGCGCAAATCAACGATTACAGCAGCGCGGTGCAGACGCCGGCACCGGCTAATCTGCAAGGGAACTGGCAAAGTAGTGGCCCACAAAGCAATCTGATTAGCGATCAGGCGATCGCCAGCCTGATTGTCAATGCGGATGGCTCAACGCTGGACTGCCGTCAGTGGCAACGGGTAATCGCTAAGCCGGGCAAGCTGACGCTGCTGAGTCAGGACTACGTTAACGTGACGCGGCAGAACCGGGTGATGCCACTGGAGGCTGAAAACGGTGAGCTGAAATATGACGGGCTGACGCTGCGTAAAGTGGCGCGTCCGACCCTGGAGTGCCAGCAGGCGCTGGAAGAGGTGGCAAAGCAGCCGAAAGCCACGGTGATCCAGAATATCGAGCCGCAGCTGCTGCGCACGGCGATTACCGAGAATAACGCCCGGTCGTAAATGCGCTGACAGGTGAAAGAAAAAGCCCCGGCAGGGCAGACCCGCCGGGGCTTTTTTCACTGTTATTCCGCGACAACCCAGACGCTGACGCTGCCCCCGTTACAGGTAAACAGCGCCGTGCCGTGCTCATCCGCGGTAATGGTCTCTTCACGGTTAGCCAGATGGTCACGCCACACCTTACCGGCGTAGCTTTCGCCCATCGGCACGCTTTTCTCGCCCGCTTCCCCATTGGACATAATCACCACACAGCCCGGCTGCGTTTCCGTGCCGCTGCGGCTGAAGGCGACGCAGTTCGGGTGATCAAAGTAGTCAGTCTGTACGCCCCAGCCATACTGCTGACGCGCGCGGATCAACCCTTCCAGTTCCGGGATCACCGGCATTTCAACCTTATGCTTCTCACCGTCGCCGCCTTCATCTTCATAAGTGGCCCCGAACAGATCGGGATAGAAGATGGTCGGCACACCCTGCTCACGCAGCAGGATCAGCGCGTAGGCCAGCGGTTTAAACCAGGCTTCGACTGGGGCTTCAAGCGATTGCAGCGGCTGGGTGTCGTGGTTGGCCACAATCGTCACCGCATGCCACGGGTCGGCCACCACCAGTGAGTTGGCAAAGATCTGGCTCATATCGTAGGCGCTGCCCGCCGTTGACGCCTGATGAAAGTTCATGTGCAGCGGCGCATCAAACAGCATGGTTTTGCCTTCCACCTGATGCACATACTCCTGCAATTTCTCCGTTTCAAACGACCAGTATTCGGCGACGATAAACATCGGCTCTTCGGCCACTTCCTGGATGTGATCGATCCACGCCTTATAGAACCAGGCCGGAATATGCTTCACCGCGTCCAGCCGGAAACCGGTGCAGGGAACCTGTTCCATCACCCAGCGCGCCCAATACTTCAGCTCTTCACTGACCGCGTTGTTACGGAAATCGATGTTGGCGCCCATCAGATAGTCAAAGTTGCCCAGTTCATTATCGACCTGGTCGTTCCAGCCTTCGGCGGTGTAGTCATTGATGATTTTGAATACCCCATTTTCATCCGGGTTTTCGATATGGTCAACGCCGCTGAAGCATTTGTGGTCCCAGACAAATTTGGAATATTGTCCGTTGCGTACCGGAAAGGTGAATTTGGTCCAGGCTTCGCACTCCACCACCTCGTCGTAGATTTCATCCCGGTTGTCCGGGTTGACGCGGTTGATGCTGATAATCTCTTTCTCGTCTGCGCCCATTTTATGGTTCAGCACCACATCCAGCAGCACGCCGACGTTATGGCTGCGCAGCGCTTCCGTTGCCGCCAGTAACTGCTGTTTGTCGCCATATTTGGTGGCAACGCTGCCTTTCTGGTCAAATTCACCCAGGTCGAACAGGTCATAGCTGTCGTAACCCACAGAATAGCCGCCCGATTCCCCTTTGTAACATGGCGGCAGCCACGCCATGGTGATACCGATTTCGCTGAGCCAGGCCGCCCGATCGGCGATTTCAGGCCACAGTTTGCTGCCATCCGGGTAATACCAATGGAAAAACTGTAATAACGTTGGGTTTTGCATGTACCACACTCCAGGGGATGATGAGAATCAAGTATGGAGTAAGCGGCAAAAAAGAGACGCCGCGCAGAAAAATAAATCTGGCGGCGTGATAACGCAGGGGATCAGGAGAGGGTTTCGCGCGGCACCATCACCACGCCGCCTTGCTTGCCATAGGCGGACAGCACCGATTTCTGGCGGCTGCTCTGACCCACCAGTGAGGCCAGCTCATCCATCCGCGCCTGCAACAGACGTTTAACTTCACTTTCATTATCCAGGATATGACGCAGTACCGGGCGTAACTGCTCCAGCGCCTGGGCAGACGGCGGGGCGGTCTCGGTTGACTGAGCTAAGTTTTGCACCGCGCTGACATATTCCATCTCTCGGCTGATCAATTCATCCCATTCGCCCTGTGCTGCGTGGCGCAGCATCCCCTGGCTGAGATCGAGTAACTGCTGGTAAACGGTAATCAGATGCGGTGCAATAGTCATTAAACGGCGTCCTGAATCAGGTTAGGTTGAACCACTTCTTTCCATGCGTCCGCAATGTTGCGCAGTAAGCCTTCGACTTCTTCGATGGCTGCAACATCATTGTGCAGGTTGGCATGCAACAGTCGACGGGTCATGTAGTTGTAAAGATCCAGCAGATTATCTGCCAGCTCATCACCACGGTTATCCGCAAGCCCCTCTTTCAGGCCCGCTTCAATGATATTGATGGCTTTGGAGAGAGACTTGCCTTTGCCTTCAATATTGCCATCCTGCATAAACAGGCGGGCGCGGATTAGCGCGCTCAGTGCGCCGTCGAACAGCATCACCACCAGCTGCTGCTGGCTGGCGCTCATCACGGCGCTTTCTACGCCAATTTGTGCATAGGCTTTGGTGCCTGTAGCGCTGTACATGGTCACTCCTACGATTTAGTGGAAGAACTTGAGGTGTCGAACTGCTGCGTCAGATAGGTGCTGGTCGAGTTCAGTTTACTGATGGCCATATCCAGCTGAGTAAACTGCGTCTTATAACGTGCAATATCCGCATCGATGCGATCGCTGGTGGTGTTATAGAGCGCGGTTAAGTTATTCAGCGTTTTACTGACGCCATCGGTAGCGGCCTGGACGATCCCTTTAGAGGACAACCATTCCGTCAGTTTACTGTCAATTTTTGCGGTGATTCCGGTTTTACCATCTCCCACAATCATCTCTTTCACGCCAGCGGCATCTTTATCCAGGGCGGCACTGAGCTTGGTCGAATCCAGCTTCAGTGAGCCGGTCGTCGGGTCTGTGGTGACGCCAATCTGTCCCAGTGATTTATACGCAGATGAACTCTGTGCGTTGGTCAGCATACTTTTCAGCTGGGTCTGGATAGTGCGCAGCGTGCTGTCACCCAACAATGCACCATTGCTGCTGTCCTGCGAATCAGTATTGGTATCGACCTTGGTGTATTTGGTCAGCGTATTGAACTGATCCAGCAGGGTGTTATAGGCATCCACCCAGCTGCTGATGGCGCTGGAGGCTTTTGAGGTGTCTTTGGTGATCGTCAGGGTCTGATCGCCGACCGTCTGCGCAGTCAGATTCAGGGTGATCCCTTCCAGCGCATCGCTGATCTGGTTGCTGCTGTTCTCAATCGCCACGTTGTTGACGGTCAGTTTGGCGTTCTGTGCCGCCACGCTTTGCGTCATCACATTGCTGCTGGCAGAGGCGTCATAACCTATCACCCCTTGCAGCGTATCGTCACCAGTGACGGCGATTGTCGACACCGCATTGTCGCTGCCGGTTTTATTCGCGCTGACGGAGAGACGGAAGCTGCCGTCTGAAACTTTAATAATGCTGGCGGTCACGCCGGCATTGGCACCGTTGATGGCGTCACGCATGCCGGTCAGTGAGGTCTGCTCGCTGGTGAGGCTGACACTTTTGCTGGTGCCATCTTTTAAGGTAATCGCGATGCTGCGGCTGGCCACGCTGCTGTCACCCAGCGCGGCCGTGTTGCTGCTCTGTACCGCTGAGGTGAGCACCTGCGCCTGCGCCAGCTGAGTGACGTTAATCGCATATTTACCGGCGACGGTGCTGCCAGAGGTGGTGGCACTGAACGCGGTGGTGCTGCTGGCCGCGGTTGTGGCGGTAAACAGATCGGCGCTGTTCAGCTTGGTGTTCGCGGTCTGGAACGTGGTCAGTGCGCTTTTCAGGGTGGAATAGGCACTGAGCTTGGCGGTATAAGCCGTCTGCTGCGTTGAAATAGGTTTGAGTGAGGCTTTTTCTGCGGTCTGCAAACTGTCAAGCATGGTACTGAGTGGCAGGCCGGAACCCACACCGAGGTTGCTAATACTAGCCATGTTAATTCCTTTATAAGGTCGACAGGGAAAGTGAATAGCTGGGTTATCGGCCTCGATTAAGGAAAGTTTAAGGTTATTTGCCTTAGGGTAATGGGTTAAATAAGCACTATAAAGAAGGGCAATTCAGTGGCTGGAAAATTTATGAATCAGGTCTAAAGAACTCCGGCGGGGTGGCGATAACTTAAAACGTGACAGGCAGAAGCAAAAAAGTTCGCCTGGTACTAAAAAAATTCTAAAGGTTGTGAAACGGCAGACGATAACAACTTTGACGGCGCTGAAGCCGGCGGGTTGAAGCCCACACCTTAACCGAAAGACTTGATTAACAGGAAAATTTATCATGGCCCAAGTCATTAATACCAACAGCCTCTCGCTGATCACTCAGAACAACATCAACAAGAACCAGTCAGCTCTGTCTACTTCAATGGAGCGTCTGTCTTCTGGTTTACGTATCAACAGCGCTAAAGATGACGCTGCTGGTCAGGCAATTGCCAACCGTTTCACCTCTAACATCAAGGGCCTGACTCAGGCTGCTCGTAACGCCAACGACGGTATCTCTGCTGCGCAGACCACTGAAGGCGCGCTGTCAGAAATCAACAACAACTTACAGCGTATCCGTGAGCTGACCGTACAGGCTTCAAGCGGTACTAACTCAGATTCTGACAAATCTTCAATCCAGGACGAAATCAAATCACGTCTGGACGAAATCGACCGCGTATCTGGTCAGACTCAGTTCAACGGCGTGAACGTGCTGGCTAAAGATGGCTCAATGAAAATTCAGGTTGGCGCTAACGATGGCGAAACCATCACCATCGACCTGAAGAAAATTGACTCTTCTACTCTGAAACTGGATACCTTCAATGTGAATGGTCCACAGGGTACACCAACTGCGGCAACTGCTGCTGACTTCCAGTCAGTTTACGGTTCTACCAGTAACGTGAGCAAAGCGACCGTTGCAGAAGGTACGGCTGACAGCCTGGCAACCCGTCTGGGTGTCGCTGCGGCTAACGTCACCGTAACAGCTGACAAAGTTTACAAAGATGACAACGGCAACCTGTTTGCTAAAGTCAACGTCGCTTCAAGCAGTGCTGCGGAAACCAACAGCCTGAAAGCGAACGGCTTCGACATCGCTAACGGTTCTAACCAGGATTTCTATGTTGCTGTCGATGCACAGTCAGCCGCAACTACTGCTGGTGGTGATACCGCTGCGTTCACGCTGGATACGGCTAACATGAGCCTGTCTAGCCTGACCTCTGGTTCAACTGCTGATCCACTGAAAAAACTGGACGAAGCAATTGCCAGCGTTGACAAGTTCCGTTCTTCACTGGGTGCGATTCAGAACCGTCTGAACTCAGCGGTAACTAACCTGAGCAACACCACCACGAACCTGTCAGCTGCACAGTCTCGTATTCAGGATGCTGACTACGCAACTGAAGTTTCAAACATGTCTAAAGCGCAGATCGTACAGCAGGCGGGTAACTCAGTGTTGGCGAAAGCTAACCAGGTTCCACAGCAGGTTCTGTCTCTGCTGCAAGGCTAATCGTCTTCTGACTCAATTCAAAACCCCGCCTTGGCGGGGTTTTTTTATGCTTACGATTAGCCTCGTTTTTCCCTGTTTCTCTGCCAATCAATCTTTTCTCTCTGTTTTATAATCCTGCAATGCGCCTCATTCTTCTTAAGTACCTCTGTTAAGCAGGTAAACAATGAAAAATATTACCGTCGTTGAACCGCTTTTTGTCAGCGCCTTTAAGTGCATCGGCAGCGAATGTCGCGATCACTGCTGCAAGGGCTGGGACATTCACCTGGATAAACCCACGGTCAATCGCTATTTAAAATCCTCGCTGATTGAAATTAAAACGCTGGCGGCTGAGAACATCATTACCACGAGAAAAAGTTTTGCCAGCTGGGGAACCATGAAGCTTAATGCGGCCGGTAACTGCGCTTTTATGGATGAAAACCGGCTATGTAAAGTACATTCCAGCCTGGGCGCTGCGGCGTTGAGCAACACTTGCGCGACGTACCCCAGGGCAGCGAATACATTTAAATATGAACAACAAAAAACGCTGGCGCTCTCCTGCCCGGAGGCGACCCGGCAATTATTAGCCTCACCTGACGCGATGCTGTTCGGGGAGACCATCAGGCTACAACAGTACGGCAATAAAGCAAAAGAACTCGATCAGGAAAAGAAACTGCTGAATCTGATGTCTCTTAACATAGTTAAATACAGCGGTATCTATCTGGATGAGGCTTTTTATGCGCTGGCCAGCTTTCTGCTGGGCGTGGAGAAAGTGACGGGACAGGAGGAGCGGGTCGGTCAGCTTGAGACTCATTTTTCCCAGGCGCTCGACAGTCTGGTGCAGGGTGAAATCAGGCAGCAGCTTGACCAGATCAAGCCCGATCATAATCTGCAATGGTCACTCCTGTTGCGATTGCAGAGCTGGTTCAGTGGCATGGCGGACAAACGCGCATTTCCAACGCTGAATCACTACGTCAATAAGCTGATTTATATTCAGGCAGAAGGCGCGAAGACAGATGACGTCAGCCAGTCGATGATCAGGCTGGAAAATGTGTGGCAGAAACAGGTTATGCCCTGGTTCTCTGAGCGTCCCTGGATAATGAATAACTATATTCAGTATCGTATTTATGATGATTTCTTCCCTGGTGACGAAAGTCGTAGCCCATTACTGAGTTTATATCTGCTGACGGCAGAGTGGTTTTTACTTAAATCCCTGATTGCTGCCAATGTTGAAATGGTGGGGAAAATTAATGAAGAGGATATTATCAATATCATCTATAGCTATCATTCGATCACCAAGCATACTCCGCAGTCAGTCATGGCGTTTCTCGCTGAGATTAACAAGGTCAAAGTTAATGATGATCTTTCTTTAATCTACCTGCTTAAGTAACCCAGGACTCCGCGGCCGCGGAGTCCTGATTATCTTCACTTCCGAATGAGAGTGATTTTATCGGTAGTCAGAGGTTGTCACTCATCTAACGTATTATAGGGTTTCCCCTGAGCGGTATGCTTCTTGTTGCAGGCTTACTTTGCTCTTCGGAAACTCGCCCTGCATGAAAATCTTTCTCGTGAATCTCACGTCTTCCACCGGTCGCCGCGCGATGATTACCGCGCAGTATGAACGCGGGCCTTCAGTATGAAATTTTTCCGGCCATAAATGGCAAGGCATTAACCAAACAGGAAATTGCGCAACATACGCAGGCGCTTATCTATGGTTTTTGGCCTGGGGAAACAGGCTGCGCCCTGAGTCATATCGCTATTTATCGAAAAAGGTTGGATGAAAATATTGCTCAGGCATTCATTCTGGAAGATGACGCATTATTAACCGCCGGGTTGCCCGAAATGCGTTCCAGCCCGACTTACGACACTGCTTTCGCCGTACTATCGTTTAAGCAGATTGTGGATATGAAAGCCTCTCCGACTCCTCAGGAGTAACACGATTCTGCCGTCCAGCCCGATCGATCGGATAGCGTGATAAACGCCTGCTGCGAAAAGCGTGCGCCCGGCCACCGCCCCGCGGTTACAGTTCCTCCCACGCCTGCCGATAACTCTTCACATAACAACATCATTTTGATTTCAACTTTGTGGAGTGTCTATGCGCTTCAACTATGACCTGTTACCGGGCGAGCGGCTGACCTTTGAAGAGATCGCCCGGCGTTATGCTTTGCAATACCCCGATGATAAAGAGCTGACGGCGCGCGCCCTGCTGAGCCCATCAACCGGGCTGCGCACGCTGAAAATCCGTGCGGTGTTCGCGCAGGAAGAGAGCAACAGCCCGCTGGAGGACTTGTTGTTCATCTCCCATGACAACGAGCGTAAAAACTACCTGCGCCGCTTTGAGCACTACCTGAAGCAGAATCTCTCTTTCCTCTATTTCCGCCGCAGCGAAAACGAGAAGCGCGACAACCTGTGGAAGGTGATGGGCAGCAGCCAGGTTTTCGCGATGATCGATCCGCAATCCGCCACGGCACAAAATCTGCTGAACAGTCGCGGCTACAAACTGGTGCTGATGCATCAGGATGATGATGACGCTTACTGGCAGCTCTTCAGCCCACAGGCGGAGCCCTGTTTTCCGCAGTCGCAGCGTATCCAGTTCATCGTGGTGCTGAGTACGCCGCAGCACAAAGTCCCGGCGGCGGTGATGCCGGGTACGGAAGTCGGGCGTCGCGTCAAAGCACGGGTGCTGCAACGCGCCAGTCAGGCGGAATTCAGCGCCGGGGTTAAAGCCCGCTACGGCGCCTGTGTGATGACCGGAACCGAGCTGACTGAACGGCATAGCTGGCCGTGGGTGGAAGCCTGCCATATCGACACCCAGGAAGGTGATGATGGGATTCTGTTAGACAACAGCGTCGATAACGGCCTGTTTTTACGCAGCGACCTGCAACGACTTTTTATCAACCGACTGATTAGCATTGATGGTGAGTCGGGCGTCATAACTCTGCATCCCGGCGAAGATGCGCGGGAAAACATAAGCCCCTGGTATCAGGATCTCGAGGGCCGCGTCTGCTGTCTGTGGGCTGCGGTGCCGCCTGCCACACGGCAACGGCTACGCGACCGCCGCTAAGCCAGCTGTCAGCGTGCAGAAGGATCTGCGCTCTGACATAACAAAAATGAAATAACCTCGTTTTACCCCGCCTATTCAGCCAATCGATAACCCTACAGAATTGGATAATCATGCCGATAACTTCATTAACGCAGGGTAGTCAACGTGAACGATTTCTATACCGCCGAAGGCGTGATGGACAAGCATTCGCTCTGGCAGCGCTACGTGCCGCTGGTGCGCCATGAAGCGCTGCGTCTCCAGGTTCGCCTGCCGGCCAGCGTTGAGCTTGACGACTTGTTGCAGGCTGGGGGGATAGGGCTGCTGAATGCCGTAGAGCGTTATGACGCGCTACAGGGCACCGCCTTTACCACCTACGCCGTGCAGCGCATTCGTGGCGCAATGCTCGATGAGCTTCGCAGTCGGGACTGGGCACCACGCAGCGTGCGTCGTAACGCGCGTGAAGTGGCAGGCGCAATGCACAAAGTGGAACAGGCGCTGGGGCGTTCTGCCTCCGAGCAGGAGGTGGCGCAGCAGCTGAATGTCTCTATGGAGGAGTACCGGCAGATCCTGCTGGACACCAACAACAGTCAACTTTTCTCCTACGACGAGTATCGGGAAGAGCACGGCGACAGTGCGGAGCTGGTGACGGAAGGGCATGAAGAGGCCAATCCGCTTCATCAGTTGCTTGAAGGGAGTCTGCGTGAGCGCGTCATAGAAGCGATCGAAGCGTTACCCGATCGTGAAAAGATGGTGCTGACACTGTACTACCAGGAAGAACTGAACCTGAAAGAGATTGGCGCGGTGCTTGATGTCGGGGAATCCCGGGTCAGCCAGCTGCACAGTCAGGCGATTAAACGCCTGCGGGCCCGGCTTACGGGAGCGCGCTAGCAGTATCAGTTCCTGGCGATTCAAAATTATAAGAAACCGGGGACTCAGTAATGGGAGCCAAAACCAAGGCCAGACCGTTAAGTCGTTATCTTAAAGACTATAAACACAGCCAGAGCAACTGTTCACACTGTGGCAAGGTATTAGATCGAATGGCGCTCGTTTTTCGTGGCCAGATCATCAATAAAGAGGCCATCGCTCGGATGGACCAGATGATTGATGAGCAGCTGTGGCTGAAACTTCAGCCTGAACTGACCGCGCTTTGTCGTTTTTGTAGTGATATTTTTTGTAATACCCATCCTAATTACTTCGACATTATGGCGTTCAAACAATATCTGTTTGAACAGACAGAGATGAGCCCCAGCACCATCCGCGAATATGTGGTGCGGCTGCGTCGGCTGGATGAGATGCTGAAAGCGAAAAATTTCCCGGCCGACAGGCTGAAAGGGAATAGCTGGCATCAGTGTCTGGAGAGCGATCTGCCCGATGCCGGTAATAACAATTACCGCATCGCGCTGCGCAAGTACGATCAGTTTTTAGGCTGGCAGCAGGGGTAAACCCGCTCTGCGCCGAATGCTCCCCCGCGTGCCCGCGGCACGTCGTTTCGCTGTTTTCTGGTGGAGAGGGGGAGCGTGGCACAACGTTGCCGCCAGCCCTGCGATCCCCTGAATCAGGGTGATCCTTTCCCCATCTTCTGCAACACTGTAAGGATCATTCCCGTGCCCGACTGGAGGCCGCATTGTCTTTACATCTGCTACATCAATTCCCCCGACTTGAACTGTTAGGCGCACCGACGCCGTTAGAACATCTGCCCCGTCTGTCAGACTACCTCGGGCGCGATATTTTTATTAAGCGTGATGACGTTACCCCGGTGGCGCTGGGCGGTAATAAGCTGCGTAAACTGGAGTTTCTCGCCGCTGACGCGCTGCGTGAAGGCGCAGACATCCTGCTGACCGCCGGGGCGATTCAGTCAAACCATGTGCGTCAGACCGCGGCCGTCGCCGCGCGGCTCGGACTGAAGTGCGTGGCGCTGCTGGAGAACCCGATTGGCACCCAGGCGGAAAACTACCTGACCAACGGCAACCGTCTGCTACTGGATCTGCTGGATGCTGAGGTGATCATGGTGGATGCGCTCAGCCATCCGGCAGAGCAGTTGGCGGAGCAGGCCACCCGCCTTGAAGCCCAGGGATACCGGCCTTACATCGTGCCGGTGGGCGGCTCAAACGCGCTGGGTGCGCTAGGCTATGTGGAGTGCGCGCAGGAGATCGCCCATCAGAGCGAAGGCGTGGTCGATTTCGCCGCCGTGGTGGTCGCCTCGGGCAGTGCAGGCACCCATGCCGGACTGGCGGTGGGGCTGGAGCAGTTGCTGCCGCAGAGCGAGCTGGTTGGCGTGACCGTCTCACGCCAGGCTGAGGCGCAGCTGCCGCTGGTGGATCGTTTACGCCAATCGCTGGCGGAAACGCTGGAGGTGCAGGCTACGGCACCGATTACCCTGTGGGATGACTATTTTGCCCCGCGCTACGGTGAACCCAATGAGGAAGGCATGGCCGCTGTGAAACTGCTGGCACGGCTGGAAGGGATCCTGCTGGACCCGGTCTATACCGGCAAGGCGATGGCCGGACTGCTGGATGGCGTCAGTCAGAATCGCTTCCGTCGTGAAGGGCCGTTGCTGTTTATTCATACCGGTGGCGCGCCAGCGTTATTTGCTTATCATCCTTCGATCTGAGACAAGCTAAAAAAACAGTTTATACTCCAGCGTTACCATAATGGACCGGCAGTAATAAATGATGCTGCCCTTATAACAACACACACACAATACAGTTACTAATGGGGTGAATATGTCCTTTTCTCGTACAAGCCGTCAGATGGTGATGGGCGTTATGGCCGTGGCGCTGCTGGCAGGCGTCAGCGTAAAAACCTTTGCCGCAGAAAATCTGCTGAACAAGATTAAAGAGCGCGGCACGCTGCTGGTCGGTCTGGAGGGCACCTATCCGCCGTTCAGTTTCCAAGATGAAAAGGGCAAGCTGACTGGCTTTGAAGTGGAGTTTGCACAACAGCTGGCGCAGCATATGGGCGTTAAGGCGAGCCTGAAACCGACCAAATGGGACGGTATGCTGGCCTCACTGGACGCGAAGCGCATCGACGTGGTGATCAACCAGGTTACCATCTCGGATGAGCGTAAGAAGAAATATGACTTCTCCACGCCTTACACCATCTCCGGCATTCAGGCGCTGACCATGAAAGCCAACGCGGGCACCATCACCAAACCGGCTGACCTTGCGGGTAAGAAAGTGGGCGTGGGTCTGGGCACCAACTACGAGCAGTGGCTGCGCGAGAATGTGAAGGGCGTGGACGTGCGCACCTATGATGATGACCCGACCAAATATCAGGATCTGCGCTCTGGCCGTCTGAACGCCATTCTGGTTGACCGCCTGGCGGCGCTGGACCTGGTGAAGAAGACCGGCGATACCATGGCGGTCGCGGGCGACGCCTTCTCGCGTCAGGAGTCGGGCGTGGCGCTGCGTAAAGGCAATGAAGATCTGCTGAAAGCGATCGATCAGGCGATTGCGGAGATGCAGAAAGATGGCTCGCTGAGCAAGCTGTCGCAGAAATGGTTTGGCGCGGACGTGACCAAATAATGCAGGAAAGTCTTCAACTGGTGCTGGATTCAGCACCTTTTTTATTAAAAGGCGCGCTGTTTACCTTACAGCTCAGCATCGGCGGAATGTTCTTTGGCCTGCTGCTGGGCTTTATTCTGGCGCTGATGCGGCTGTCGCGCTTCTGGCCGATTCGCTGGCTGTCACGGATTTACGTCTCCATCTTTCGCGGCACCCCGCTGATTGCCCAGCTGTTTATGATCTACTACGGTTTACCGCAGTTTGGCATTGAGCTGGACCCGATCCCCTCCGCGATGATTGGCCTCTCGCTGAATACCGCCGCCTACGCTTCCGAGTCACTGCGTGGCGCGATTGCCGCCATTGAGCGCGGCCAGTGGGAAGCGGCAGCCAGTATTGGCATGACGCGCTGGCAGACCCTGCGCCGGGTGATCCTGCCGCAGGCGGCACGTACCGCGCTGCCACCGCTGGGCAACAGCTTTATCAGCCTGGTGAAAGATACCTCGCTGGCCGCGACCATTCAGGTGCCGGAGCTGTTCCGTCAGGCGCAGCTGATCACCTCGCGCACGCTGGAGGTCTTTACCATGTATCTGGCGGCCTCGCTGATCTACTGGGTGATGGCGACGCTGTTGTCGGCGTTGCAGAACCGGCTGGAACAGCATGTTAACCGTCAGGATCAGGAGTCGAAATGAGCGCCATCGAAGTCAGAAAGCTGGTGAAATCGTTTAACGGCCAGAGGGTGCTGCACGATATTGATCTCGATGTCGCCGCCGGTGAAGTGGTGGCGATTATCGGGCCGAGCGGTTCCGGTAAAACCACGCTGCTGCGCAGTATCAATCTGCTGGAGGTGCCGGACAGCGGCACTATCCGGGTCGGGGAGATTACCGTGAACGCGGCGCTGGCGCAGAACAAGCAGAAAGAGCAGGTGCGTCGTCTGCGCCAGCAGGTCGGGTTTGTCTTCCAGAACTTCAATCTGTTTCCGCACCGTTCGGTGATGGAAAATATTATTGAAGGTCCGGTCATCGTAAAAGGTGAAGACAAAGCGGACGCGGTGGCGCGTGCCCGCACGCTGCTGGAGAAGGTCGGACTGCACGGCAAGGAGGAGAGCTATCCGCGCCGTCTGTCGGGAGGACAGCAGCAGCGGGTGGCTATCGCCCGTGCGCTGGCGATGCGGCCGGAGGTGATTCTGTTTGATGAGCCGACCTCGGCGCTGGACCCGGAGCTGGTGGGTGAGGTGCTCAGCACCATCCGCGCGCTGGCCGACGAGAAACGCACTATGGTCATCGTCACCCATGAGATGAGCTTTGCCCGCGACGTTGCTGACCGCGCTATCTTTATGGATCAGGGGCGTATTGTGGAGCAGGGCGAGGCAAAAACGCTGTTCAGTAATCCGCAGCAGCCGCGTACCCGGCAGTTTCTCGATAAATTTCTTAATCAGTAATCTCGCTGCCTTCTGCGGAGGGCAGCTTCGTTCACTTTCTTCGTCTTAATCTCTCCCTTGCGCCTTCTCAATTCCGTTGTGGTAGCGGCGGTATCACAGATAAATATCTTGCCGTTAAACCTTTTGCCACATCTGACAAAACTTTTCGCTTCATCGTTTATTCAATGGTTTTTCTCTCTGCTGATTGTTCTTATTTCGCGTTACCGAATTGAATGGCAAATTTATCGGTTTATGCCGGTGGTAATATATTATCCCGCTAACACTCCACTTAACGATAAGTGTAAAGAAAGGTTCCGTCGGGTAAATAAGTGTGGCAACAGGGCCATGCGTGGTTTTTTAAGAGTTTCGCTACAGTCAGCGGCGGTTCAATGACGAATAATCGCTGAATAATCATAAAAGCACCGCTGATTTCCTCGCTTTTACTTTCCCGCATTCTGACCTACACAGCAGGAGTCATTGAATGAATACAACCAAGTCAGAACAAATATTGTGGGTAGACACCCTCAAAGGGGCCTGCATATTGCTGGTGGTCCTGTATCACACGGTTCTGCCCGGTTTCGCCGGGACGCTGAAATATCTCTCTGCCGGCGGGTTGCCAGCGGAAATGTGGATACAATTTAATACGGTCCTGTCGCCACTGCGTATGCCCGCTTTTTTCTTTGTCTCGGGATTGCTGGCGACCAACGGTATTCTGAATCGTCCCTGGAAGCAGGTATTTACCAGCCGGATTACCAATCTGTTTTATCTCTATATTTTGTGGGGGTTTATTCAGTGGTGGTCCATTGTGGGTATCTCAACGGAAATTACCGGCCAGCGTATTTCACAGAACCTGAATGCGGCTTATGCCGGTTCGCTATTTGAGTTTCTTAAGCTGACGTTTATGGCCATGAGTACCTCATGGTATCTCTATGGGCTGGGGCTCTATTTCCTCTGTGCCAAACTCTTCCGCCAATATAAGCTGGCGCTGATAGCGGTGGCGATTGTGCTCAATTATCTGGCGGTAGAGAAAGTGATCCCTTTCTGGGGACCGCAGAGTCTGGCGCAATATTTCCTGTTTTTCCTGTTGGGGGCGTTCTGGAGCCAGACGATGCTGCGTCTCAGCGAGTGGCGTCGTGAGAATCTGGTGCCCTGGGCGGTGCTGGCCGCCGTTGCCGGTATTCATGTGATATTCGGTCTGGATAAGAGTCTGTTTCTCTGTGTGCTGGCGGTGCTGTTCAGTATTGCCGCCTGCCGCTGGCTGAATCAGCACTTCAGCATGCGTTATCTCAACTGGGTCGGCCGTAACACGTTGCAGATTTACGTTATCCACCGCATCTTCATTGAGTTTTTCGGCATGTCGGCCATTTTGTTCGCCCAGCGCCACCATCTGTTCGACCAGGCGTGGTTTTCATTCCTCTGGGCCTGTTTCTACCCGATTGCGATTGTCGGGATCTGCTCACTCTGTTCAGTGGCGATCTGGTCGCTGACCAATCGGGGATTCGGGCAGTCGCTGTTTCTGTTTCCGACGCTGGTGAAGCGGGCGCCTGGCGGCGGGTGAGGTTTGATTTGCCGCAGAGGGCGAGTTTCGCTTAGCAGCGGTTACACGCTGAGAAGGTTTCGCTTAGCAGCGGGCTTACTATGAGAAGGTTTCGCCCGCCAGGCGTGGGGGAGTTTCAGGTCGCCGGTGCAGGCGGTCGCGTTAAGGGGCGGACGCCCGCCCCTTAACAATCCCGGCGCCCGGCAGCCTGCGCGCCCCGCTTTGCGAGGTGCCTTCGTCACGCCCTGCGGCCACGGACCGGCCGGACGCGCCCTCCCTGGCGCGGCCCGTCCTTTCGCCGACGTCCTGTCGGCTCATCCTCGCCTCCGGTTGTTCCTCAGCGCTTCGGATGCTTCCCCAACGGCCCCGCCTGTGATTTTTATTTTCCTGATGGTGCCACCGCGTTGTCTGGCATTAAGGGCGCTGGGCCGGTTACACGCGGCAGGGTTTCGCTTTACAGCGGTTACACACTAAGAAGATTTCGCTTAGCAGCGGGCTGACACTGAGAAGGTTTCGCCCGCCAGGCGTGGGGGAGTTTCAGGCCGCCAGTGCGGGCGCTCGCGTCAAGGGGCGGACGCCCGCCCCTTAACAATCCCGGCGCCCGGCAGCCTGCGCGCCCCGCTTTGCGGGGTACCTTCGTCACGCCCTGCGGCCACGGACCGGCCGGACGCGCCCTCCCTGGCGCGGCCGGTCCTTTCGCCGACGTCCTGTCGGCTCATCCTTGCCTCCGGTTGTTCCTCAGCGCTACGGATGCCTCCCCAACGGCCCCGCCTGTAATTTTTGTTTTCTTTCTTAGGTCACAGCGTTGCCTGTTAGCCGGTTATGCGAAAACAGCTAATGCCCTGGGATAAAAATCACAGCGATGAAGAACCTGGCAAAGAAAGAAAATCCGGCAGCGGGAGGGGAGGCCGTCTGAAACGCTGAGCCGAAGCGGGATTTCAGGACGAGCGACAGGGATGCCGCGAAGAGGCGGGTCAGCGCCAGGGATGGCGCGTTCCGCCGGTCCGTCGGAAATCCCGAAGAGGCGAAGGGACCGCGAAGCGGCGTTGAAGCCGGCCGGAGCCGGGGGTCAAGGGGGCGCGGCGCATGGCGCCCCCTTGTTGGTCGCCCGCAGCGGCGAACCTGAAACTGCCGCATCCGCCAGGCGAACGAAACCCTCTCAGCGCCTGTTCACCGCATGAACAAACCCGTATCCGCCAGGCGAACGAAACCTCTCAGAGTCCGTTCACCGCGTGAACAAACCCAGCCCGTTCGCGCAGCGAACAATACTCTTACAGCGACATCAGAACCGTTTAATAAAATGCAGGCTTGCCGCAAGGGTCTGTGGAGGCCGTCTGAAACGCTGAGCCGAAGCGGGATTTCAGGACGAGCGACAGGGATGTCGCGAAGAGGCGGGTCAGCGCCAGGGATGGCGCGTTCCGCCGGTCCGTCAGAAATCCCGGGGAGGCGAAGGAACCGCGAAGCGGCGTTGAAGCCGGCCGGAGCCGGGGGTCAAGGGGGCGCGGCGAATGGCGCCCCCTTGTTGGTCGCCCGCAGCGGCGGGCCTGAAACTGCCGCATCCGCCAGGCGAACGAAACCCTCTCAGCGCCCGTTCACCGCGTGAACAACACAGCCCGCATCCGCCAGGCGAACGAAACCTTCTCAGCGCCTGTTCACCGCATGAACAACCCAGCCCGTTCGCTGCCGGACAAACCTAGCCCGTTCGCGCAGCGAACACCCATTCCCGGCAACGGCCGCCTTACCCTATGGTCATCAGGCTGGCATTCCCGCCCGCCGCCGCGGTATTCACACTCAGTGAACGCTCAATCAGCAGACGCTCCAGCAGCAGATTGGTCTCGCCGCGGGCAAAGCCCTGTACCGAGACAATCGCGCCATCGCGTGCCGCAATCTGCTCACACAGAATGCGCAGCTGATCGGCATCGCCGTGATAGATCACCGCATCAAACTCTGCGGCTAACGGATCGCGCGCTAGCGTGATGCGCGCTTTCACCGCCTCTGGCAGCGAGGCACGCAGCGTGCGGTGCAGCTCATCATCGGGCCACAGCGCTTTACTGCCGACGCTGGTCACGGCGGCGAGCTGGATTAACGCATCCTGCTCATTATCCGCCAGACAGAGCACCTGCTCACGCGGCAGCAGCGAGAAGGTATTGCGCTCGCCGGTCGGGCCAGGCAGCAGACGGACCACGCCCGCCTGGGCAAGATCAGCATAGTGCTGGCAGAGATCCGCCAGCTCAGGCTTATCTTTGGCCCAGGTAGTGAGTGCCTGATGTGGAGCCAGCAGCGCCTGACGCAGCGTGCTGTCCGCCGGGCGATCGGCATCCTGACGGTCAAAGGTCAGACGCAGTGCGCCATCCGGGCGATGCGCCAGCAGACGATAAAGATAGAGCGGACCGCCCGCCTTGGGACCGGTGCCGGACAAGCCTTCGCCGCCAAACGGCTGAACCCCAACCACTGCGCCGACCATATTGCGGTTAACGTAGAGATTACCGACTCTGGCATTCGCCGTGACCTGTGCAATGGTCTCGTCGATGCGGGTATGCACACCCAGCGTCAGACCATAGCCCGAAGCGTTAATCTGCTCGATCAGCTGTGGCAGGTTATTCCGGGTAAAGCGCACCACGTGCAGCACCGGACCGAAGATCTCTTTATCGAGATCGCTGACCTGATCCAGCTCGATCAGCGTCGGCTTAATAAAGGTGCCGCTGCTCCACTCTTTGCTGTCCTGCGGGTTATCCTGCACCGCCTGATAGACCGTGAAGCCCTTGTTACGCATCGCCTGAATATGACGCTCAATATTCCCTTTGGCTTCGGCATCGATCACCGGACCAATATCGGTCGAGAAGCGTTCCGGGTTGCCCATACGACACTCGGCCATCGCACCGCGCAGCATCTTCAGGGTGTGGTCAGCCACATCCGCCTGGATGCAGAGCAGCCGCAGGGCAGAGCAGCGCTGTCCGGCACTGTCAAAAGCGGAGGCGACGATGTCGACCACCACCTGCTCGGTCAGCGCCGAGGAGTCGACAATCATTGCGTTCATCCCGCCAGTCTCAGCAATCAGCGGCGTAGGACGCCCCTGCGGATCGAGACGGCCCGCCAGATTACGTTGCAGCAGCGTCGCCACCGCGGTGGAGCCGGTAAACATCACGCCGCGCACCCGCTCGTCGCCGGTCAGCTGCGCGCCGACGGTTTCACCCTGGCCCGGCAGCAGTTGCAGCACGCCCGCCGGGACGCCTGCATCCAGCAGGATCTGAACCGCCTGCGCGGCGATCAGCGGGGTCTGCTCGGCCGGTTTAGCCAGCACGCTGTTACCCGCCGCCAGCGCCGCCGCAATCTGACCGGTAAAGATGGCCAGCGGGAAGTTCCACGGACTGATACAGACCACCGGGCCCAGCGGACGATGCGTTTCATTGTCGAAATCGTCGCGCACCATACCGGCGTAGTAGTAGAGGAAGTCCACCGCCTCGCGCACTTCGGCGATGGCGTTGTTATAGGTTTTACCCGCTTCCCGCACCAGCACGCCAATCAGCTGCTGCATCTGGCTTTCCATCAGCTGACCGGCACGTTCCAGAATGGCGGCGCGCTCCTGCGGCGGGGTGGCGAACCAGATTGGCCCGCTGTTCACCGCGGCGTTCAGCGCCAGAGAGACCTCTTCAGCCGTCGCCTCGCGCACCTGACCGACCCGATCGTTCGGCGCGGCCGGATTGAGAATATCGCGCAGCTCCCCGGCACCCGCTTCGCCGTCGATCATCGGCTGCGCCAGGCAGGGGTGGGCGGCGCTGCTCAGCAGGGCACTGGAGAGCGAGGCGAGACGGTGCTCGTTCGCCATATCCAGCCCGGCGGAGTTGACGCGATTATCACCGTAGAGATCGCGCGGCAGCGGAATTTTCGGATGCGGCAGGCCGATAGCGCCTTCGCTGGCACCCAGCTTCTCGACGGCGGTCACCGGATCGGCCACCAGCTCATCAATCGGCAGCGAGGTATCGGCGATGCGGTTCACAAAGGAGGTGTTGGCCCCGTTCTCCAGCAGGCGGCGCACCAGATAGGCCAGCAGGGTTTCATGGGTCCCGACCGGTGCATAGATCCGGCAGGGACGATTCAGTTTACCGTCCGCAACCTTACCCACCACCTGTTCATACAGCGGTTCGCCCATGCCGTGCAGACACTGGAACTCATACTGACCCGGATAGTAGTTATTGCCCGCCAGCTGATAGATCGCCGCCAGGGTGTGGGCGTTATGGGTGGCGAACTGCGGATAGATCAGATTAGGCACCGACAGCAGTTTACGGGCGCAGGCGAGGTAGGAGATGTCGGTGTAGACCTTGCGGGTGTAGACCGGATAGCCTTCCAGCCCTTCCATCTGGGCGCGCTTGATCTCGCTGTCCCAGTAAGCGCCTTTCACCAGGCGGATCATCAGGCGACGGCGGCTGCGCTGCGCCAGATCGATCAGCTCATCGATCACAAACGGACAGCGCTTCATGTAAGCCTGAATTACAAAACCGATGCCGTTCCAGCCCTCCAGCTCCGGCTCGAAACAGAGTTTTTCCAGCAGATCGAGCGACAGCTCCAGCCGGTCAGCCTCTTCCGCATCAATGTTGATGCCGATGTCGTAAGAGCGGGCCAGCAGCGTCAACGACTTCAGAATCGGGTAGAGTTCTTCCATTACCCGCTCATACTGCGCGCGGCTGTAACGCGGATGAAGGGCCGACAGCTTGATGGAGATGCCCGGTCCTTCATAGATGCCGCGGCCATTGGAGGCTTTACCAATAGCGTGGATCGCCTGCTGATAAGAGATCAGATAGGCTTTCGCATCGCCAGCGGTCAGCGCCGCTTCGCCCAGCATGTCATAGGAGTAACGGAAACCTTTCTCTTCCAGCTTGCGGGCGTTGGCCAGCGCTTCGGCGATGGTTTCGCCGGTAACGAACTGTTCGCCCATCAGGCGCATCGCCATATCCACACCTTTGCGGATCAGCGGCTCGCCACTCTTACCGATGATGCGGTTAAGCGAGCGCGACAGATTCGCTTCGTTGTGGGTTGAGACCAGACGACCGGTAAACAGCAGGCCCCAGGTGGCGGCGTTGACAAACATCGAGGAGCTGCGGCCCAGATGCGACTGCCAGTTACCGTTGCTGATCTTGTCGCGGATCAGCGCGTCGCGGGTTGGCTTGTCGGGAATACGCAGCAGTGCCTCGGCGAGACACATCAGCGCCACGCCTTCGTGCGAGGATAAAGAGAACTCCTGGAGCAGACTCTGCACCATGCCGGCGCGTCCGGTTGCCCCTTTCTGGTGCCTGAGCTTGTCCGCTAACTGATAGGCCAGCTGGTGGGTTTTCTCGGCCAGTGGCGCAGGCAGGCGCGCCTGTTCCAGCAGCATCGGCACCGCATCGGTCTCAGGACGACGCCAGGCAGCGGTCACGGCGGAACGGGTCACCGACTGCGGTAAAATCTGCTCTGCAAAGTCAAGGAACGGCTGGTGTGCCTCGTCGGGCAGGGTATCCTCAGCCTCTACGGCGGCCTGTGGGGAGAGCGGGATCTCCGGTAGCGCGTTGCCGGTTTCAACCTGGCTGAGATAGCTGAAGATTGCCTGTTTAATCAGCCAGTGTGGCGTGCGGTCAATGCGCTGCGCAGCCAGTTTGATGCGCTCGCGCGTCGCATCATCCAGTTTTACACCCATGGTGGTTGTTCCCATGACTCCAGAGCTCCTCAATAGTGGTTCGATACGGCGTTGGCTGCACTATCACTTAAGTTGCAACTTTGTGCAACCGTGTTAAATGTGAGCCAGTTAACACCCTTAAAACCGGGGCGAATGTTAAATCCTGCAATCCGGCACGGATATTGCTGCAAGATCCTCGCCAGGTTGGCAGGCCCGATAACAGGCGGGTTAACAGGGGAAGTAATTGAGGTGCAACCGGGGATCTGTGAGCGAGTGCAACCTCTGAGCATTTTTTATTAAACGGTTAGTGAAATGGCTGTAACGCCTGTGTTAAATCCATTGTGCGCGCCACGCCTTTCCGGCAGGATACCGCGCCGCTGGGAACTGACGAACGCCCTGACGAGAATCATCGGCCCGCCTTGCCCCGTTCCGGCAGACGAGTAGCGGATGATTTCTCTGGGATAACAAATAATAAGTGGAGAGACAGATGAGTGTAAGTACACCAATGCTGGTGACCTTTGTGATCTATATCCTTGGGATGGTGCTGATTGGTTTTGTGGCGTATCGCTCAACCAAAAACTTTGATGACTATATCCTCGGGGGCCGCAGTCTCGGCAGCGTGGTGACGGCACTCTCTGCCGGTGCATCAGACATGAGTGGCTGGCTGCTGATGGGGCTGCCAGGCGCGATTTTTATCTCGGGTATCTCAGAGAGCTGGATTGCCATCGGCCTGATCATGGGTGCCTGGCTGAACTGGAAAATAGTGGCCGGTCGCCTGCGGGTCCAGACGGAACATCACAACAACGCTCTGACTCTGCCGGATTTCTTCACCAGCCGCTTTGAAGATCACAGCAAAATTCTGCGCGTCATCTCGGCGATTGTGATCCTGGTCTTCTTCACCATCTACTGTGCCTCTGGCGTAGTGGCCGGTGCGCGTCTGTTTGAAAGTACCTTTGGCATGAGCTACCAGACCGCGCTGTGGGCCGGTGCGGCCGCCACCATTCTCTATACCCTGGTAGGCGGTTTCCTGGCGGTGAGCTGGACCGATACCGTGCAGGCGGGCCTGATGTTCTTCGCCCTGATCCTGACGCCGGTATTTGTGATTATCGCGGTGGGCGGCTGGTCCGACTCCATCGCGGTGATCCAGGCGAAAAGCCTGGAGAACCTCGACATGCTGAAAGGACTCAACTTTGTGGCGGTGATCTCGCTGCTCGGCTGGGGATTGGGCTATTTTGGTCAGCCACATATTCTGGCGCGCTTTATGGCGGCCGACTCTCACCGCTCGATCCGCACGGCGCGTCGTATCGGCATGACCTGGATGATCCTCTGCCTCGCCGGTGCGGTGGCGGTGGGCTTCTTCGGTATCGCCTGGTTCCAGGACAACCCGACTATGGCCACAGGCGTTAACGACAACGCAGAGCGGGTCTTTATCGAGCTGGCACGTATTCTGTTCAACCCGTGGATTGCCGGGATTCTGCTTTCGGCGATTCTGGCGGCGGTGATGTCAACCCTGAGCTGTCAGCTGCTGGTCTGCTCCAGTGCCCTGACGGAGGATCTCTATAAAGGTTTCCTGCGTAAAAATGCCAGCCAGCAGGAGCTGGTGTGGGTCGGGCGTCTGATGGTGCTGCTGGTGGCGCTGATCGCGATCGCGCTGGCGGCGAACCCGGAAAACCGGGTGCTGGGCCTGGTGAGCTACGCCTGGGCAGGCTTTGGTGCCGCCTTTGGTCCGGTGGTGCTGTTTGGCGTCTGCTGGAAGCGCATGAATCGCAATGGCGCACTGGCGGGCATGATCATCGGCGCGCTGACCGTGCTGGTGTGGAAACAGTATGGCTGGCTCGGCCTGTATGAAATTATCCCAGGCTTCATTTTCGCCAGCATCGCGATTGTGGTCTTCAGCCTGCTGGGTCGTGAGCCTTCCGCTGAAGCGCAGCAGCGCTTTGCCGCCGCTGAAGCAGAGTTTCAGACTAAGTAAGCGAACCGCCTCTCGTTAAAGCCCGTTCCCGCAAGGGACGGGCTTTTTTGTTACAAACGCAAACCACTTAAAAGTGAAATTATCTCCATCAGCAACTTGTTTTTTTTGCAGCGATAATGATAATCGGTATCGTTTACACTTTACCGGTTTTTACCTTTTATTGACGCTGCTTAACATTCAAGAGGTTGGCGATGTTTGTTCCGTTTCTCATCATGCTGCGCGAAGGTCTTGAAGCCGCACTGATTGTCAGCCTGATAGCCAGCTATCTCAAACGCACCCAGCGCACCCAGTGGTTCCCGGCGATGTGGGCGGGCGTGTTTGTCGCCGCCGCGCTCTGCCTCGGGCTGGGGCTGTTCATTAACGCCACCACCGGTGAGTTTCCGCAGAAAGAGCAGGAGCTGTTTGAAGGGCTGGTGGCGCTGATCGCCGTGGTGATCCTCACCTCAATGGTCTTCTGGATGCGCCGGGTCGCGCGTAATATCCGGGTCGAACTGGAACAGGCGGTGGATCAGGCGCTACAGCGCTCCGGGCGCGGTGGTCTGGCGCTGGTGCTGATGGTGTTTCTCGCCGTGGCGCGCGAAGGGCTGGAGTCGGTCTTCTTCCTGCTGGCGGCTTTTACCCAGGATGTCGGCTACGCGCCGCCGGTTGGCGCGGTGCTGGGTCTGGCGACCGCGGTGGTGCTGGGAATGCTGCTCTACTGGGGCGGTATCCGGCTGAACATGGCCCATTTCTTCCGCTGGACCAGCGTCTTCATCCTGTTTGTGGCTGCCGGTCTGGCGGCGGGTGCGATCCGCGCCTTCCATGAGGCGGGTCTATGGAATCGCTTTCAGGATGTCGCCTTCGATCTCAGCAATACCTTATCGACCCATTCGCTGGCCGGCACCCTGCTGGAGGGGATACTCGGCTATCAGGAGACGCCGAGCGTCAGTGAAGTCACGGTCTACTTCGCCTATCTGATCCCCGCGCTGATCCTGTTTTTTATGCCGCCGCGTCCCGCCGCGTCGGCCGCTGTGCGTTAAGCCATTTAACCGGCGCGAGTGTCGCGCCTGCAACCTGATAGGGAAAGAGAGATGACAATGCGTTTCCGCCGCAAGGCACTGCTGCTTCCTCTGCTGGCGATCTCCGCTTCGGCGGCTGCGGCGGTGCCGCAGGTGACGGTCAGCGTGAATGATCGCCAGTGCGAGCCGATGAGCCTGACGGTCAAAGCCGGTAAGACCCAGTTCCTGATCAAAAACAACAGCCAGAAGGCGCTGGAGTGGGAGATCCTCAAGGGAGTGATGGTGGTTGAAGAGCGTGAGAACATCGCGCCGGGCTTCAGTCAGAAGCTGACCGCCACGCTCGAGCCGGGGGAATATGAGATGACCTGTGGCCTGCTGAGCAATCCTAAAGGCAGACTGGTGGTTGAAGCGGGTGAGGGCGCGGCAAAGGCTGGCAACTCCGCGCGGATGCAGCTCGAAGCCCCGATTACCGCCTATAAAACCTATGTCACCGGGCAGGTGAGTGCGCTGGTCAGCAATACCCAGGCCTTTACCGATGCGGTTAAAGCGGGTGAGGTGGAAAAAGCCAAAGCGCTGTTTGCCCCGACCCGCCAGTACTATGAGCGCATCGAGCCGATCGCCGAGCTCTTCTCCGACCTCGACAGCAGCATTGATGCCCGTGAAGATGACTTCGAGAAGAAAGCGGCGGATCCGAAGTTCACCGGTTTCCACCGTCTGGAGAAAGCACTATTTGCTGACAACAGCACCCAGGGCATGGCGGGCTATGCCGATCAGCTGAACAAAGATGTTAAAGAGTTGCAGGTCCGCGTCAGCGAACTGGCGTTCCCGCCGGCTAAAGTGGTGGGCGGCGCGGCAGGTCTGATTGAAGAGGTTGCCTCCAGCAAAATTTCCGGGGAAGAAGATCGCTACAGCCGCACCGACCTGTGGGATTTCCAGGCGAACATCGATGGCGCGCAGAAAATTGTTGAGCTGCTGCGACCGATGGTAAGCAGCGCCAACCCGCAGCTGCTGGCCAAAGTTGACGTTAACTTCAAAAAAGTGGATACGATCCTGAGTAAATATCGCACCCAGACCGGTTTCGAATCCTATGAGAAACTGACCAGCGCTGACCGTAACGCGCTGAAAGGACCGATCACCGCGCTGGCGGAAGATCTTTCATTACTTCGTGGCACTTTAGGTCTGGATTAATCATGAGTCGTCAGGAAGATGACGCGCAGCCCGCGCGTCGTCGTTTATTAAAAGGACTCGGCCTGCTGGGCGGTGCGGCAGCGCTGGGGGGCGGCTGCCCGTTTCATGCGGCGGCGGCCGACAGTTTTTCACCGGGGACCGTGACGCCTCAGGCGCGGCAACAGATGCAGCCATTTTATGGTCCGCATCAGGCGGGGATCGTTACGCCTCAGCAGGCATCGATGATGCTGGTGGCGTTTGATCTGCTCAGCAGTGATAAAGCCGAACTGGAGCGCCTGTTCCGGCTGCTGACGCAGCGCATCGCCTTTCTCACCACCGGCGGCCCGGCGCCCGAAGTGACCAATCCGCAGTTGCCGCCAATGGATTCCGGTATTCTCGGCGCGACCATCGCGCCAGATAACCTGACGATTACCGTTTCGGTGGGCCACTCGCTGTTTGATGAACGCTTTGGTTTAGCGCCACATAAGCCGCGCAAGCTCCAGCCGATGACGCGCTTCCCCAATGATTCGCTCGACGCCACCCAGTGCCACGGGGATCTGCTGTTACAGATTTGCGCCAACACCCAGGATACGGTGATCCACGCGCTGCGCGACATCATCAAGCACACCCCGGACCTGCTCGGTGTGCGCTGGCGGCGGGAAGGCTTTATCTCCGATCACGTGGCGCGCAGTCAGGGGCAGGAGACACCGATTAATCTGCTGGGCTTCAAAGATGGCACCGCCAACCCGGATACCAGAAACTCCGCGTTAATGAACCAGTTGCTGTGGGTGACTGCCGATCAGGATGAACCCGCCTGGGCACGCAACGGCAGCTATCAGGCGGTGCGGTTAATCCGTTTTCACGTTGAGATGTGGGATCGCACTCCGCTGGGCGAACAGCAGACCATCTTCGGGCGCGATAAGCTAAGCGGCGCACCGCTGGGGATGCAACATGAACGCGATATTCCCGACTACAGCCGCGACCCGGATGGCGAGGTGATCGCACTGGACGCCCATATCCGGCTGGCGAATCCCCGCACCCCGGAGACCGCCAGCAGCCTGATGCTGCGGCGCGGCTACAGCTACTCGGCCGGTATTTCCGCTGCCGGGCAGCTGGAGATGGGACTGCTGTTTGTCTGTTATCAGCACGACCTGGAGCGCGGTTTTCTTACGGTACAACAGCGGCTGAACGGTGAGGCGCTGGAAGAATATATCCGGCCCTTTGGCGGCGGATACTTTTTTGTTTTGCCCGGCGTCGCTGACCCGAATCATTATTTAGCTCAGCCGTTGCTGGAAGCCTGATTAAATTTTATCCAGCGCGCGCAGTCTGGCTTCAGTCTGCGCGTTGTTTTCTGCTCAGGCGCCTGCCGCAGTGCGTTTTTACTGAGAATTTAACACGATTAAGCAGCCATCAAATTAAAGCAATAGACTGAAAATTAAGGGGATTACACTTTGGCATAAAAGAAATGTTTGCCCGAAATACGCAATTCCTTTACCAGCAGGTAAAATTACTGTTGCAAAGAGCCAATAAAATGGTGCACTTTATTAAACAGGCGTAATCAGACGTGTTGATGTATCACACTGGAGTTCGCGCATGGGTCGATTCTTTTATGGAAAGTCACTAGCAGTAAATAGATTGCGCCAGACCGCGAGGGCTATTCTGCCTCGTTATTTCCACCTCCCTTCAACGGTTTCTCTTGTCCTATCGAATCCTGTTTTATCCGGTGTTCAGCCACGCTGTTGCGCTGCTGCATACCCACTATCCTGTCCTGTCATGGCTCTAAAGGAAGCCAACTGAAACCTCTAAAGCGTTCACGTAATCGCAACGGGCCAGCGGCCTGACGCGGGAAATGAAACCAACTGAAAGGTGCCACTATGGGAAGACAGAAAGCAGTGATCAAAGCGCGTCGGGAAGCAAGACGAGTGCTTCGCAATGACTCCCGCAGTCATCGTCAGCGTGAAGAAGAATCGGTCACTTCGCTGGTGCATATGGGTGGGCTCGACTCAATTGGCATGGCGCGCGACGCGCGTGACCGTGGTCCGATTGAAGCCCGTAATGAAGCTCAGGCGCACTATCTCAACGCCATAGAAAAGAAACAGCTGATCTTCGCGACCGGGGAAGCCGGCTGCGGTAAAACCTGGATCAGCGCCGCGAAAGCGGCTGAGGCCCTGATTCATAAGGATATAGACAGGATTATTGTTACGCGCCCGGTACTTCAGGCAGATGAGGATTTGGGATTTCTTCCCGGCGATATTTCTGAGAAGTTCGCCCCTTATTTCCGACCGGTTTACGACATTCTGGTTAAACGTCTTGGCGCATCCTTTATGCAATATTGTCTGCGTCCGGAAATCGCTAAAGTCGAAATTGCGCCGTTTGCCTATATGCGCGGCCGCACCTTCGAAAATGCGGTGGTGATTCTGGATGAGGCGCAGAACGTTACCGCCGCGCAGATGAAAATGTTCCTGACCCGACTGGGCGAAAACGTCACGGTCATTGTTAACGGCGATATTACCCAGTGCGACTTGCCCGCTGGGGTGCCTTCCGGTCTCGCGGACGCGCTGGCGCGTTTTGAAGAGGACGAGATGGTTGGCATTGTGCGCTTTGGCAAAGAGGATTGTGTGCGTTCCGCGCTGTGTCAGCGCACCCTGCACGCATATAGCTAGCGTTCGATTGAGTAGAAGTGTAGCGCCCAAACCCGGCTCCGGCCGGGTTTTCTTTTGGTGGAGAGGGGGATGGATTCGCTGCGCTCACCCTGCGGGCAGCGTCGCAGGCTCCGCTGTCCAGCTGGCTGCGCCAGCTG
>NZ_JBGMNJ010000017.1:0-77139 GCF_051336815.1 Pantoea sp. C2G6 | reverse complement strand
GTGCATCCAGGAGGATTCGAACCTCCGACCGCTCGGTTCGTAGCCGAGTACTCTATCCAGCTGAGCTATGGATGCATTGGAAACTATCTTTTGAAGTACAGCTTTTTATGGACTTTCAGAAACCAACCTGAGGATGTTACGAAGAATGGTGCATCCAGGAGGATTCGAACCTCCGACCGCTCGGTTCGTAGCCGAGTACTCTATCCAGCTGAGCTATGGATGCATCGAAAATGGCGGTGAGGGAGGGATTCGAACCCTCGATACAGCTTTTGACCGTATACTCCCTTAGCAGGGGAGCGCCTTCAGCCTCTCGGCCACCTCACCTTACGCTTTCTTTCGAACCGTGCGTCTGAACGTTGTTTCTGCTCATCGGCACTGCGTGGCGCACATATTACTTTCCCGGACTTTTAAGTCAAACAATTTTTCCGAAACTTTGTTTGATTGAGCAAATCACACACAATTGGGACAAAATGGCGACAAAAAGAGTGAATTATCAACAATGAATGATGATGAGGTTAACAAAACCGGGAAGCGAAAGGAGAAAAGAAAAGGCAGGATTTTTGCAAAAAGCGGTAGCGCCTCGCACAGGTGCGAGGCGCTGAATCCGTTAAACGCTGGTTTGTTGCGTTTTTTCAGCCTGGATGCGTTGATAGATCTCTTCGCGATGCACAGACACTTCTTTCGGTGCGTTAACCCCAATGCGAACCTGGTTACCTTTAACACCCAGCACCGTTACAGTTACCTCATCACCGATCATGAGGGTTTCACCAACTCGACGAGTTAGAATAAGCATTCTTTGCTCCTTGAAAGATTAAAAGAGTCGGGCTTGTACAGGCTCCCGGCATTATCCATCATTTAACGCTGCACATTGAGTATGACAGATACATCAATGCGCATCGATGCGCCAATACATTCTGCTGATAGTTAGTTTAGCCGAAATACACTACATCAACCTGACTTTGTCATTTGCTGCTTTAACATCGTATTAAAAAGCGCCGGAACCGGGGTTCTGACGCTTTTTACAATGCTTTATTTTAATTTCATCACAGGCGACTGCTGACCCAGCTCTCGACCCCAGCCAGAGCACCTGTCAGTGCCTCAGCATCGTTGCCGCCAGCTTGTGCCATATCAGGACGACCGCCCCCCTTGCCACCTACCTGCTGCGCCAGACCCGCAATCAGCTCACCCGCTTTAACCCGGTCAGTCAGATCTTTGGTCACACCAGCAATCAGCGACACCTTACCTTCGGCAACCGTCGCCAGCACAATAATCGCCGACCCCAGTTGGTTCTTAAGATCGTCGACCATAGTACGCAACATTTTGGGCTCGACATTACTCAGCTCACTGACCAGCAGTTTTGCGCCTTTGACGTCGATAGCCTTGCTGCTCAGCGAAGCACTTTCCTGCGCAGCCTGCTGATCGCGCAGTTGCTGCAACTCTTTTTCCAGCGCGCGGACGTGATCAACCAGACCGCGCACTTTCTCATTCAGGTTACTGCTGTTCGCTTTCACCAGCTGCGCCAGATCCTGCAACTGGCTGCTCTGCGCGTTGACCTGCGCCAGCGCACCCTCTCCGGTAATCGCCTCGATACGACGAACGCCGGCCGCGGTGCCCGATTCAGCCTGAATACGGAACAGACCAATATCACCGGTGCGTGCTGCATGCGTGCCACCGCACAGCTCGACGGAGAAATCACCCATGGTCAGCACGCGCACGCGCTGATCATATTTCTCGCCAAACAGCGCCATTGCACCTTTAGACTTCGCCGCTTCAAGATCCATCACTTCGGTTTCTACCGGCAGGTTGCGACGAATCTGCGCATTGACGATATCTTCGACCTGACGAATCTCCTGAGGTTTCATCGCTTCGAAATGCGAGAAGTCAAAACGCAGATACTTATCATTAACCAGCGAGCCTTTCTGCGCGACATGCTCACCTAACACCTGACGCAGCGCGGCATGCAATAAGTGGGTCGCAGAGTGGTTAAGACGAATACGCGCACGACGCGCCGCATCAACTTCCGCCTCCAGACGATCGCCAACACGCAACTGCCCGGCGGTCAGCTTACCGACATGACCGATTGCCTGACCATATTTTTGTGTATCCTGGACGCTAAATTCAGCATTCTTCCCTTTCAGCAGACCCGTATCGCCCACCTGGCCACCCGATTCGCCATAAAATGGCGTTTCGTCCAGCACCACGACCGCATCCTGCCCCGCCGTCACTTCCTCAACCGCCTCGCCCGCCACATAGAGCGCTTTGACCGTCGCGGCGAGATCCAGCTGATCGTAACCTTTGAACGAAGAGGCGGCGTCGATGCGGATAACGTTGCTGTAGTCAGCGCCAAAGCCACTGGCTTCACGGGCGCGCTGACGCTGTTGTTCCATCGCCTGCTCAAAGCCCGCTTCATCGATTTTCAGATTGCGTTCGCGGCAGACATCAGCCGTCAGATCGGCCGGGAAACCAAAGGTGTCATAGAGACGGAAGACAATTTCCCCATCCAGCGTGTCACCCTGCAATTTCGCCAGCTCTTCATCGAGCAGCGCCAGTCCACGCTCAAGCGTTCTGGCGAACTGATCTTCTTCGCTTTTCAGTACCTGCTCAACCTGAGCCTGCTGACGCTGTAACTCTTCACCCGCCGCACCCATCACCTCAATCAGTGGCGCAACCAGCTTATAGAAGAAGGCCTCTTTGGCGCCCAGCATGTTGCCGTGGCGTACCGCGCGACGAATGATACGACGCAGAACGTAGCCGCGGTTCTCATTGGAAGGAATCACGCCATCGGCAATCAGAAACGCACAGGAGCGGATATGGTCAGCAATAACGCGCAGCGATTTATTAGTGAGGTCAGTCGCGCCGGTCACCTGCGCGACGGCCTGAATCAGTTTCTGGAACAGGTCGATTTCATAGTTGGAGTTGACGTGTTGCAGAACCGCTGAAATGCGTTCAAGGCCCATGCCGGTATCCACCGACGGTTTTGGCAACGGCAGCATGGTGCCATCGGCCTGACGGTTGAACTGCATAAAGACGATGTTCCAGATCTCGATGTAGCGGTCGCCATCCTCTTCCGGGCTACCCGGCGGGCCACCCCAGATGTGATCGCCATGATCGTAGAAAATCTCGCTGCACGGACCGCAGGGGCCGGTGTCGCCCATCTGCCAGAAGTTGTCCGAGGCGTAGGCGCTGCCTTTGTTATCGCCGATGCGAATAATGCGTTCGCGTGGCACGCCAATTTCGTTAGCCCAGATATCATAGGCTTCATCATCGGTTTCATAAACCGTGACCCACAGACGCTCTTTTGGCAGGCTGAACCACTGCTCGCTCGTCAACAGTTCCCAGGCAAAACCAATCGCCTCTTTCTTGAAGTAGTCACCAAAGCTGAAGTTACCCAGCATTTCAAAGAAGGTGTGATGACGTGCGGTATAACCGACATTTTCAAGATCGTTGTGTTTGCCTCCGGCGCGCACGCAGCGCTGGGAAGTGGTCGCACGCGAGTAATCGCGCTTGTCCTGACCCAGAAACACATCTTTGAACTGGTTCATGCCGGCGTTGGTAAACAACAACGTTGGATCGTTATTCGGTACGAGGGAGCTGCTGGCTACAACCTGATGTCCCTTGCTATGAAAAAAGTCGAGAAACGCTTGACGGATCTCAGCAGTGCTCTTGCTCATATATATCCTGGAATCACGCAGACGAACGTCCCATCTGAATCGGCGCGACCACATCCTCGTGGTGCCTGATTAGCGGAACAAAAAGTGGGAATAAGATAAATTTTCTTCAGTGGGAAGTAAAATTACATCGGCTTTTAGTCGTCAAAATTTCTGAAAATAGACTGAATATCTTCGCTCATAAACCCCTTCGATTGCAGATAGCGCAGGACTTTGGCTTTCTCTTTCCATTCCTTTGGTAGCGGGTGCCCGAATTTGCGTTCAGCCAGCTGAGCCGCGCAGGCAGACCAGTCCACCTCCGTCTCCTCCATGGCAAGATCGATGGCTTCCCGATCGATGCCTTTCTGGGCCAGTTCAAGGCGCACCCGCTGAGATCCAAATCCCTTGCGGCTGCGGCTCTGGATAAATCGCTCGGTGAAACGTTCATCGTTTAACCAGCCATTCTCCTGACACCAGTTCAGCACCTTTTCCAGCAGCTCTTCGGTGATGATTTCCGGCTCTTTCTGCTGCGCCCACGCGGCACGCTGCGCCGACTGCTGTAATTTCCGCGCTAACTCTGCGCGGCTATGATCGCGTTGCCCCAGAATCCGCATCGCACGGTCAAGCAAGCGGGACCAGGAGATAACATTGGGTTGGGGCTGAGAGGGTTCAGTCATACGACGCACCTTGTATAAACAGGGAGGAGATTATGGCGACAGAACAGGACAGAGGGAAGGCAGGAAAGGCAGGACGGGGGGTAAAACAGGGGGAGTGGCTTTCACCACTCCCCCGTTACAAATCAGAAGTCTTCGTTCGCTTCGCTCGCTGCATTTTCAGCGTTCTCAGCAGACTGCTCGGCTGCGAGCTTGTCATCCGCGCCGTTCAGTAACATTTCACGTAACTTCTGGTCGATTTCGTTTGCCACCGCAGCGTTCTCTTTCAGGAAGTTGCCGGCATTCGATTTACCCTGGCCAATCTTGTCGCCATTGTAGCTGTACCACGCACCCGCTTTTTCAATCAGCTTGTGCTTCACGCCCAGGTCTACCAGCTCACCAAAGGTATTGATCCCTTCGCCGTACATGATCTGGAACTCAGCCTGTTTAAACGGCGCTGCAATTTTGTTTTTCACCACTTTAACGCGTGTTTCGCTGCCCACCACGTTATCGCCCTCTTTAATCGCACCGATACGGCGGATATCCAGACGGACAGAAGCGTAGAACTTCAGCGCGTTACCACCGGTGGTGGTTTCCGGGTTACCAAACATCACACCAATCTTCATACGAATCTGGTTGATGAAAATCAGCAGGGTATTTGACTGCTTCAGGTTACCCGCCAGCTTACGCATCGCCTGGCTCATCATACGTGCCGCGAGGCCCATGTGCGAGTCACCGATCTCACCTTCGATTTCCGCTTTAGGCGTCAGCGCAGCCACGGAGTCGACAATGATGACGTCAACGGCACCAGAGCGCGCCAGTGCATCACAGATCTCCAGCGCCTGCTCACCGGTATCGGGCTGAGAACAGAGCAGGTTATCAATATCTACGCCCAGCTTCTTGGCATAGACCGGGTCAAGCGCATGTTCAGCATCGATAAAGGCACAGGTTTTGCCTTTACGCTGCGCCGCCGCGATCACCTGGAGAGTCAGCGTGGTTTTACCAGAAGACTCAGGTCCGTAGATCTCAACGATACGGCCCATTGGCAGACCGCCAGCGCCTAATGCAATATCCAGCGAGAGCGAACCGGTAGAGATGGTTTCCACATCCATTGAGCGGTCTTCACCCAAGCGCATGATGGAGCCTTTACCAAATTGTTTCTCAATCTGGCCCAGCGCGGCAGCTAAAGCCTTCTGTTTGTTTTCATCAATCGCCATTTCAACTCCTAATCAAGCCGGGTAAACACGCACTCAGGGTGCCTGCACTCTTTCTGTTGCCGACAATTATACTGTATAGTCATACAGTATCAAGTTTAATTTGTCAGAAATTCGCCATACAGTTTCTGCAACGCCCAGGCGACCGACTGACGACGTACTGCGTCGCGGTCACCGCTAAAATGCTGCTGAAAAGTCAATACCTTGTCCTGCGGGCCGGCGAAACCGAACCAGACCGTCCCCACCGGTTTTTCTTCACTGCCGCCATCCGGCCCGGCAATGCCGCTGACGGAGATCGCATAGTCCGCATGGGCCGCCTCGCGGGCACCCTGCGCCATTTCACGCACCACCGCGTCACTTACCGCACCATACTGCGCCAGCGAATCTGCCCGCACATTCACCAGCTGCTGTTTAGCCTCATTACTGTAGGTCACAAAACCGCGCTCAAACCAGGCGGAACTGCCGCTAATATCGGTAAAGACTTTAGCAATCCATCCGCCGGTGCAGGATTCCGCACAGGTCACGGTAGCCTTGCGCTGCTTTAACTTTTCACCGATTTGCGCGCTAAGCGCCTGCAACTGTTGATCATCCATCGCGACTCTCCCTTTGGCCGTGGGTTGAAAGTGGTGCAGACAGAATGCTTTTTCAAGGCCTCTCTCCAGTATTGCTCTCTTTTTGCGAGTTGCTTTCCATCCCGGTTACCTTTTTTTCACCGCAACCATAAAAAGGCGCGGGAAAGCGAGTAATACCTGACCATCGGCCCGTGCCGGATAGGCGCTGAGTAAACGCTGATGATACTCCGCCAGAAACGCCGCCTGCCGGGTCTCATCCAGCGTCGCCAGAAAGGGTCGCAGACCGGTTGACCGCAGCCAGCTGATAATCGCCTGGGCATCGGCCAGCACGTGATAATAGGTGGTGCGCCAGATGTCTGCGTCACAGCCAGCGCGGGTAAGCAGATCGTAATAGTCCGTTGCTGAAAGCAGCGACTTTCGCTCTGCGGCTTCCGCCGCGATGGATGAGCGCCAGCGCGGCATTGCCGCCACCTCGCGCATCAGCTGGTGGGAAGGCTCATGGAGGTTATCGGGCATCTGCACCGCCAGCACGCCGCCGGGTGCCAGCTGTTCCACCAGCTGAGGAAACAGCGCGGCATGGTTATCCAGCCATTGCAGGGAGGCATTGGCATACACCAGCTGCTGTGGTGTTTCCGCCCGCCACTCACGGATGTCAGCCTGGACAAAACGACAGTGCGGCAAACGCTCGCGGGCCTGCCTTAACATCGCGGCGGAACTGTCGAGTCCGGTGATCTGCGCCTGCGGCCAGGCCGCAGCCAGCAGTTGGGTGCTGTTACCCGGCCCGCATCCGAGGTCAGTCACCTGCTCAACCGATTCCACGCTGATGCGCGCCAGCAGCTCATCGGCTGGACGGGTTCTCTCCGCTTCAAACTTAAGATACAGCTCAGGGTTCCACTCTTTCATCTTCACCTCGCACGCTGTTCACTATGTTACTGAGACGGATTAAAGGCAGGAAAGTGCGACCGGTTGCTCATTTTTGCCTGATGCGCTGGCAGAGAAGGGACGGAATAATTAAGTTAAAACATTGTTTCATTTTTCCATTCCCTCTTCAGGAGTCCCCTATGCGTGAAGAATCTGCCTTTGCCGGTGTCTGGTGCCCTTCTGTCACTCCGTTTAATGCCCGGGGCGCGGTCGATATTGACGCGCTCGGACACCACTTTTCCCGCCTCAACGATTCGGGTATCGATACGTTACTGGTGATGGGCAGCATTGGCGAGTTCGCCTCACTGACGCAGCAGGAACGTTTACTGTTGATTAAAGAAGCCAGGCCGCTCTCCCCGCTGACGATGGTGGCGAACGTTTCGGCGACCTGCATCCCGGACATGCTGGCGCTGGCTGAGGCCGCTTGGAAAAATGACTTTGACGCGGTGATGGTGCTGCCGCCCTACTATTACGGCCAGACACAACATCAGCTGATGCACTATTTCGAAGCGCTGGACGCGCAGCTGGGTGGGAAATGGTTCGCTTATAATTTTCCGGCCCGCACCGGCTGTGACCTGACGCCCGCGCTGATTGCGGCCCTGGCCGCAAAACTGCCAAATTTTGCTGGTATCAAGGATACGGTGGATTGCCTGTCGCATAACCGGGCGATGATTGAAGAGACGAAAAAGGTGCGCAGCGATTTCGCCGTGCTGTCGGGCTATGACGAGTACCTGCTCCCCAACCTGCTGGCGGGCGGTGCGGGCGTGATCTCGGGACTGAATAATATCGTGCCAGAGTACTTTGCTCAGCTGATGCAGGCGTGGCGCAATCAAAATCTGCCGGAGCTGGCGCGACTTCAGCAACAGATTGGCCGGATGATGGCGATCTACAGCATCGGTGACGACTTTGTCACCACCATTAAAACGGCGGTGGCGCGTCGTTACGATTCGATGAGCAGCCGCTCACGTAACTATGGGGGCGACCTGGATGCGGAACAGTGTGCCGCAATCGATCGGCTGTTCAGCTAGCGGGATAGCGGGCGCATCCCTGCGCCCCTGACCTCAGTTCTTTTTCACGAACTCAGATTTTAATTTCATCGGGCCAAAACCGTCGATTTTACAATCGATATTGTGGTCCCCTTCAACCAGACGAATGCTTTTCACTTTGGTGCCGATCTTCAGCGGGGTAGAGCTGCCCTTTACTTTAAGATCTTTGATCACCGTGACGCTGTCGCCATCCGCCAGCAGGTTGCCGTTGGCATCACGCACTTCCAGTGTTGCGTTGCTGCTGTCGCCTTCACCTTCGGTCCAGATATGACCGCAGGAGGGGCAGTTGAGGTTATCGCCATCTTGCCAGGTGTAATCGGCGTGACAGGCTGGGCAGGCAGGTAAAGACATAACGACTCCAGAGATAACAGTGGCTGTGTGGCCTGAAAAAGGGCGTCATCATATAACCTTACAGTTAACAAGGATAGCCTTTATAACAGGCCGCCCTGCCGCGCCTTGCTCACCGCCTCGCCAAGCTGCCACACCGCCATCGCATAATGGGTGCTGTGGTTATAGCGGGTTATCACATAGAAATTGGGTAAGCCATACCAGTACTGATAGCTGGTGCCGAGATCGAGGCGCAGCAAACTGACCTGATCGTGACCGTTCAGCGAACCCTGAGGTGACAGCCCGGAAGCCGCCAGCATGCTCACGCTGTAACGGGTTTTAAAGCCATCGTCCAGCATCGGTGCCTGGCCGCTGGCCGGTACGGCAATATTTTCACCGCTGCGCCAGCCATGCTGCTGGAAGTAGTGCGCCACGCTACCGATCGCATCAACCGGGTCCCACAGGTTGGCGTGGCCGTCGCCGTTGAAGTCAACCGCGTAATCTTTATAGGATGAGGGCATAAACTGGCCATAGCCCATCGCCCCGGCAAAGGAGCCTTTCAGCGCCAGCGGATCGTCCTGCTCGTTCCGCGCCATCAGCAGAAAGGTTTCCAGCTCGCTGCTGAAGTACTCTGCGCGTCTCGGATAGTTAAACGATAGGGTCGCAAGCGCATCGAGAATGCGCGTTTTCCCCATCACCCGGCCCCAGCGGGTTTCCACCCCGATGATGCCGACAATAATCTCCGGCGGTACGCCATAGACCTGCTGCGCGCGTTGCAACGCATCCTGGTATTGATTCCAGAACGCTACGCCATTCTGGACGTTATCCGGGGTAATAAACTTGTTGCGATAACGGATCCAGGCACCGTTCGGGCCCGGCGCGGGGGTATAGCTCGGCGCCTGACGATCCATCAGCCGCAGCACGTAATCCAGTCGTTTTGCCTGACCGAGGATGTTGTGCAGCTGCTGACGATCAAAGTCATGCTTCTCCACCATTTTATCGATGAACTGCTCCGCCGCCGGGTTGCCGGCAAAGTCACCAGACATCCCCTGTGCGTTATGCGACGGTTGCAGTAAAAACCCGCCCTGGGGCGCAGCCAGCATTCTTTGCTGTGAAGGCACTTCAGGTTTGCTGCTACAGGAGGCAAGAAGCGGAATGAACGCAAGGAGGGCTAACTTGAGACGCATCGGTTGTCCATAAACGAGGGGGTAAATTCAGATGCGGTAATAGTAGACGTTCAGCGCACTGACATACAGGGCAAAATCTTAAAAAAACGTCAAGAGCGCGCTGCGCTGAAACGGCCGCGGGAGTCACTTCGCCCCCACGGCCGTCATGCGTTTAGCGGCGATTTCTCACCAGCTGATAACGGCGGGTCAGATACTCTACCGGCGCGCTCCAGATATGCACCAGGCGGCAGAACGGGAACAGCAGGAACAGCGTCATGCCCAGCACCATGTGGACGCGGTAGATAAACGCCACGCCCTCCAGATGCTGCGAAGCACCACCGTGGAAAGTGACCACCGCCTGCGCCCAGCCGACCAGCTTCATCATTTCACTGCCGTCCAGATGCTGGGCGGAGAACGGAATGGTCAGCAGGCCCAGCGTGGCCTGCGCCACCAGCAATGTCAGGATCAGAATATCGCCGACGCTACTGGTCGCCCGCACCCGTGGATTGGTCAGGCGACGCTTTAACAGCAGCGCGCCCCCCGCCAGCGTCATTGCGCCGAACAGACCCCCGGCAATCATCGCCAGCTTTTGCTTCACATCAATCGGCAGGAAAGATTCATACATCCAGTGCGGCGTCAGCATCCCGACAATATGGCCGAAGAAGATGCCGATAATGCCGATGTGGAACAGGTTGGAGGCGAGACGCATCCCTTTTTTGTCCAGCATCTGACTGGAGCCGGCACGCCAGCTGTACTGACCGTAGTCATAGCGCAGCCAGCTTCCCACCAGAAAGATAGTCCCCGCGAGGTAGGGGTAAATATCGAAGAAGAAGGTATTAATAAAATTCATGCTGATTCTCCTGTGGCGCGCACCGTCGCCTGAGCGATGTCCAGATATTGCGGCGCAACCGCATCGGCGAAGCGACGCTGGTGCGCCGCCTGCTGCGCGGAGGCACAGCCCTGTTCGCCAAGAAATTTAATCTGCTCCTCTTCCCAGACCGCATCGAGTGCCGCCGGGGTATCGTCGCGGGCTTCCTGCGCCACCTGTGGCTTAAGGGCCGCGGGATCAACCGCGCTACCGGACAGCGTCAGTAACACCCGGAAGAGAGCGGCGTAGGGACTCTGCCGCTCCTCCAGCCGCGCCGCCAGCAGTGCCAGGATCGGCACAATATCGTCCAGTCCCTGACGGGCAGCCTCACTGGTTTTGCAGGCGAGATATTCCAGATAGAGCGGCAGATAATCGGGCAGCTCTTTACTGTCCAGCTCCAGCCCGTCAGCCCGATACTGTTCAAGCAGATCGACCATCGCCTGACCGCGATCGCGTGACTCACCGTGAACATGTTCAAACAGCAGCAGCGAGGTGGCGCGACCACGATCAAACAGTTCACAGTAATCCGCCTGTACATCGAGCAGGGAGCGGGCGCAGAGCTGTTCGATAAACGCCACCAGCGGAGCGCGCTGCTGCGGGTTGAGTTCGCTGGCACTTTCCAGCGCCTCAATCAGCGCCGGATGATGGGTGAACAGCGCCTCATCGGGATAATCCAGCAGGCGCGACAGGACACGTAGCGTCATCATGAGGCATCCTCCGGGCGACCGGTTTTCTTACTGATGTCGATGGCATCAATACGACGACTATTGAACAGGTTGAATTTGCTGTCGCTGCCGTGGCAGCCATCGCCAAAGCTGAAGCCGCAGCCTTTGCTTTCCGGGAAGGCTTCACGCGCCAGTTCACGATGGCTGGAGGGCACCACAAAGCGATCTTCGTAGTTAGCGATCGCCAGATAGCGGTACATCTCCTGCGCCTGCGCCTCGGTCAGACCGACCTGCTCCAGCGCCCGGGTATCATGCTGCCCTTCAACGCTTTCTGCGCGTTTGTAATGACGCATCGCCAGCATCCGCTTCAGGGCCAGCAGCACCGGCGCGGTGTCACCGGCGGTCAGCAGATTCGCCAGATACTCCACCGGAATACGCAGGCTTTCCACATCCGGCAGCACGCCGGTATGCGCCAGCGCCCCGCCATCCACCGCCGACTGAATCGGTGACAATGGCGGCACATACCAGACCATCGGCAGAGTGCGGTATTCAGGGTGAAGCGGCAGCGCCAGCTTCCACTCCATCGCCATTTTGTAGACCGGTGAGCGCTGCGCCGCGTCGATCACGCTCTGCGCCACGCCATCTTTAAGCGCCTGGGCGATCACCTCTGGATCATTGGGATCGAGGAAAATATCCAGCTGGCTCTGATAGAGGTCTTTCTCGTTTTCCGCTGCGGCCGCCTGTTCAATGCGGTCGGCGTCATAGAGCAGCACGCCGAGATAGCGGATACGGCCGACGCAGGTTTCTGAACAGACGGTCGGCTGGCCCGACTCAATGCGCGGATAGCAGAAAATGCACTTTTCTGATTTGCCGCTTTTCCAGTTGAAGTAGATCTTCTTATAGGGACAGCCGGTGAGGCACATGCGCCAGCCGCGACATTTATCCTGGTCGATCAGCACGATGCCATCTTCGCCGCGCTTGTAGATCGCGCCGCTGGGACAGGTCGCCACGCACGCCGGGTTGAGGCAGTGCTCACACAGGCGTGGCAGATACATCATAAAGGTGTGCTCGAACTGGCCGTAAATCTCCTTCTGGATATTATCGAAGTTCTTATCCTGGGAGCGTTTAGCAAACTCGCCGCCGAGGATCTCTTCCCAGTTCGGCCCGTTTTCGATCTTTTTCATCCGCTCACCGGTGATCAGCGAGCGCGGACGTGCGATTGGCTGGTGTTTACCGGCGGGCGCGTTGTGCAGATGCTGATAATCAAAATCGAACGGCTCATAGTAATCATCCAGCGCCGGTACATCCGGGTTGGCGAAGATCTTCGACAGCAGGCCGACGCGACTGCCCATGCGCGGCTCCAGCCTGCCATTGATCTTGCGGATCCAGCCGCCCTTCCACTTCTGCTGATCTTCCCAGGCGTGGGGATAGCCGACGCCGGGCTTGCTTTCGACGTTGTTGAACCAGGCGTATTCCATACCCTCGCGGCTGGTCCAGACGTTTTTACAGGTGACTGAACAGGTGTGGCAGCCGATACATTTGTCGAGGTTGAGCACCATGCCGACCTGTGAACGAATTTTCATGGTTTTACCTCCTGCTGGCTGCCCTGGCAGGCGTCGTTGCCTTCCCCGTCTAACCAGTTAACGTTGTTCATTTTTCTTACCACCACGAACTCATCGCGGTTAGAGCCAACGGTGCCGTAATAGTTAAAGCCCCATGAAAGCTGGGCGTAGCCGCCGATCATATGGGTTGGTTTTGGACAGGTACGTGTCACCGAGTTATGAATACCACCGCGCTGGCTGGTGATCTCCGACCCCGGTATATTCACGATGCGCTCCTGTGCGTGGTACATCATGGTCATACCGGCCGGAATGCGCTGGCTCACTACCGCACGTGCGGTCAGCGCACCGTTGGCGTTAAACGCCTCAATCCAGTCGTTATCCACAATCCCCAGCTCGCGGGCGTCATCTTCACTCATCCAGACAATCGGTCCGCCGCGCGACAGCGTCAGCATCAGCAGGTTGTCACTGTAGGTAGAGTGAATGCCCCATTTCTGGTGCGGCGTCAGGAAGTTCAGCGCCTTCTCCGGGTTACCGTTGGGTTTGCTGTTCAGCAACGGCTGCGCCGCACGGGTGTCGATGGGCGGACGATAGACCATCAGGCTCTCGCCAAAGGCACGCATCCACTCATGATCCTGATAGAGCTGCTGACGGCCGCTCAGGGTACGCCACGGGATCAGCTCATGAACGTTGGTGTAGCAGGCGTTGTAAGAGACATGCTCATCTTCCAGGCCTGACCAGGTCGGGCTGGAGATAATTTTGCGCGGCTGCGCCTGAATATCGCGGAAGCGGATCTTCTCATCTTCCTTATTCAGCGCCAGATGAGTGTGGTCACGACCGGTAATCTCGCCCAGCGCCTGCCAGGCTTTTACCGCCACCTGGCCATTGGTTTCCGGGGCCAGCGCCAGGATCACTTCTGCCGCATCGATCGCGGTGTCGATATTCGGCCGTCCTGCTGCCGGACCTTCGGCTTTGACATAGTTCAGCTGCTTGAGGAAATCGACCTCTTTGCGGGTATCCCAGCTGATGCCTTTGCCGCCGTTACCCTGGCTATCCAGTAACGGACCCAGCGAGGTAAAGCGCTCCCAGGTGGCCGGATAGTCACGTTCCACCACCATAATGTGTGGCGCGGTTTTACCTGGGATCAGATCGCACTCGCCTTTTTTCCAGTCTTTCGCCTCAAACGGCTGCGCCAGTTCCGCTGGTGAGTCATGTAATACCGGCAACGTTACGACATCGGTTTCTACCCCTAAATGGCCAGGGCAGAGATCGGAAAACGCTTTCGCGATGCCTTTGTAGATTTCCCAGTCGCTTTTTGAGTCCCAGGCGGGATCGACGGCGGCGGAGAGCGGATGAATAAACGGATGCATATCCGAGGTATTCATATCGTCTTTTTCATACCAGGTGGCGGTTGGCAGCACGACGTCAGAGTAGAGACAGGTGCTCGACATGCGAAAGTCGAGTGTCACCACCAGATCCAGTTTGCCTTCACCCCCCTGATCCAGCCACTCCACCTCTTCCGGCTTCACGCAGCCCTGCTGACCTAAATCTTTACCCTGGATGCCGTTTTCCGTGCCCAGCAGGTATTTCAGCATGTACTCATGCCCTTTACCTGAGGAGCCGAGCAGGTTGGAGCGCCAGACAAACAGGTTGCGCGGGAAGTTCTGCGGGTTGTCCGGTTGTTCGGCGGCAAAACGCATCGTGCCCTGCTTCAGGCTCTCGACGGTGTAGTCGAGCGGTGACTGACCGGCGGCTTTCGCCTGCGCCGCAATATGCAGCGGATTGACGTTGAGCTGTGGCGCAGAAGGCAACCAGCCCATCCGTTCGGAACGGACGTTAAGATCGATCAGGCTGCCGCTGTAGCGACTTTTATCCGCCAGCGGCGACAGCAGTTCGCTGGTGGCGAGCGTTTCATGTCGCCACTGGCTGGAGTGGTTATAGAAGAAGGAGGTGCTGTTCATCTGACGGGGCGGACGCTGCCAGTCGAGGCCAAAGGCCAGCGGTGTCCAGCCGGTCTGCGGACGGAGTTTCTCCTGGCCGACATAGTGCGCCCAGCCACCACCACTCTGACCGACACAGCCGCAGAAAATCAGCATGTTCATCAGGCCACGGTAGTTCATATCCATGTGATACCAGTGGTTCATCCCGGCACCGACGATGATCATCGAACGACCACGGGTTTTCTCGGCGTTTTCCGCAAACTCACGCGCGATGCGGATGATGTTCTGCCGCGAGACGCCGGTGATCTGCTCCGCCCAGGCCGGGCTGTAGGCTTTGATCTCATCGTAGGTTTGCGCACAGTTGGCATCATCCAGACCGCGATCCAGCCCATAGTTGGCCAGCGTCAAATCGTAGACGCTGGTGACCAGCGCTTCGCTGCCATCCGCCAGTTGCAGGCGTTTAACCGGCAGCTTATGCAGCAGGATTTCATCCAGCGCCACGCTGTTGAAATGTTCGCTGGTGATACCGCCGAAGTAAGGGAAACCGACCTCGACCACCTCATCATGGCTGCCCAGCAGGCTGAGTTGCAGTTCAACCTCCCGCTGTGACAGACCATCACGCTGCTCGAGGTTCCATTTGCCTTTTTCGCCCCAGCGGAAGCCGATAGAGCCCTGTGGCGCAATCAGTTCGCCGGTCGTCTGATCCAGCGCCACGGTTTTCCACTCAGGGTTATTTTCCTGACCGAGACCATCCACCAGATCGCTGGCGCGCAGCTGACGGCCCGCGGCGTAGTAACCGCCTTCACGCGGCTCCAGCAGTACCAGCATCGGCATATCGGTATAACGGCGCACGTAGTCGCGGAAATAGCCCACTTCACGATCGAGGTGGAACTCTTTCAGCATCACATGGCCCATCGCCAGCGCCATCGCGCTGTCGGTGCCCTGTTTCGGGTTCAGCCACTGGTCGCATAGCTTGGCGACTTCGGCGTAGTCCGGGGTGATCGCCACGGTTTTCGTCCCTTTATAGCGAACTTCCGTAAAGAAGTGCGCATCCGGGGTACGGGTCTGCGGCACATTTGAGCCCCAGGCAATGATGTAAGAGGAGTTATACCAGTCGGCAGACTCCGGCACGTCGGTCTGTTCGCCCCAGGTCATCGGCGACGCAGGTGGCAAATCGCAATACCAGTCGTAGAAGCTCAGGCAGGTTCCGCCAATCAGCGACAGGTAACGTGCGCCTGCGGCGTAAGAGACCATCGACATCGCCGGAATCGGCGAGAATCCCATGATGCGGTCAGGACCGTAAGTTTTGGCGGTGCAGATGTTCGCCGCGGCGATCATCTCGTTGACTTCCTGCCAGCTGGAGCGGACAAAGCCGCCGCGTCCGCGCGCCTGTTTATAGCTTTTGGCTTTCTCTGGATTGCTGATGATCGAAGCCCAGGCATCCACCGGATCGCTGTGCTGCGCTTTGGCTTCGCGCCACAGCTGAATCAGCTTCTTGCGCATCAGCGGATATTTCAGACGGTTCGCGCTGTAGAGATACCAGGAGTAGCTGGCACCACGCGGACAGCCGCGCGGCTCATGGTTCGGCAGATCGGGCCGGGTGCGGGGATAGTCAGTCTGCTGGGTTTCCCAGGTGACCAGACCATTTTTCACATAGATTTTCCAGCTGCATGAGCCGGTACAGTTAACACCGTGCGTGGAGCGGACAATTTTGTCGTGCTGCCAGCGGCTACGGTAACCATCTTCCCAGTCGCGGTTACTGTTTAGCGTCTGGCCATGCTGACCAGAAAACGGCTCTGCCAGTTGTTTGAAATAGCGAAACCGATCGAGAAATTTGCTCATCCGCAAAACTCCTGAAAGCGAAATGTGACATTGCTAACTCTGCGTCTGTCGTGACGCAGAAAGTGAAGTGTTGCCGGTGCGCCACACCGGCTTTATGGTTATCAGGCGCGGGCTTTTCGGCCGTATACCAGCCAGGTCACCGCAATGCAGCAGAGATAAAAGACCAGGAAAATTTTCATCGCGCCAGCCGGTGAACCGGTCATGGCGAGCGAAAGGCCGAAGGTCTGTGGAATAAAGAAGCCGCCCAGCGCGCCAATCGCGGAGATAAAGCCCAGCGCGGCTGAGGTTTCGGTACCCGCTTCACGCTGCGCCAGCGCGTCGTCGCCGCCTTCCGCTTTGATACGTTCCAGCGTCAGCTTGCGGAAGATCACCGCAATCATCTGGTAGGTTGAGCCGCTACCCAGCCCGGCGGTCAGGAACAGGCCCATGAACACGGCGAAGAAGGCCACGAACGAACCCTCCTGTCCTTCACCCGGCAACGTCAGGAACAGCAGAGCGGCAAACAGCGCCATCAGCACATAGTTAACCAACGTCACGCGCGTCCCGCCTAAGCGGTCAGAGACGATGCCACCGGCAGAGCGCGCCAGTGCGCCAATAAACGGACCGAAGAAGGCGTAATGCATAATCACCACGCTGGGGAACTGGGTCTTCGCCAGCATGGCAAAACCGGCTGAGAAACCGATAAATGAACCAAAGGTGGCCAGGTAGAGCAGCGCCATCACCCACAGATGCGGACGTTTCAGCACCGGCAGTTGCTCGCGCAGTGACGATCTCGCCGCCGCCAGGTCGTTCATACCGAACCAGGCCGCCAGCGTACCGATAGCCAGGAACGGCACCCAGATCCAGGCCGCGTTTTCCAGCCACATCGACTCGCCCGTCACGGTAGTGTGCGTGCCGGTATCGAAGAAGCTAAAAATGGCGCAGGAGATCGCCAGCGGTGCGACAAACTGCATCACGCTGACGCCGAGATTACCCAGGCCACCATTGATGCCGAGCGCGCCGCCCTGATGCGCTTTCGGAAAGAAGAAGCTGATGTTACCCATGCTGGAGGCGAAGTTTGCGCCACCAAAACCGCACAGCAGAGAGATCACCATAAAGGTGGCGAATGAGGTCTGGCTATCCTGCACCGCAAAACCGAGCCAGACGCAGGGGATAATCAGGATGCCGGTGCTGAAGGCGGTCCAGCGACGTCCACCGAAGATTGGAATGACGAAAGAGTAAGGCACGCGCAGCAGCGCACCAGAAACCGAAGGCAGTGCGGTCAGTAAAAAGAGCTGCTCGGTGCTGAAGTTAAAGCCGACTTTATTGAGATTAACCGCGATGGTGCTGAACAGCATCCAGACGCAGAAACTCAGCAGCAGACAGAAAACGGAAATCCACAGGTTACGGCTGGCGATACGTTTACCGCGCGCCTGCCAGAAAGCCTCGTTTTCGGGCTGCCAGTCCTGGATTAACGCACCGTGCGCTGGATTTTTCAGAGGGGTGGCTTGAGTCATAAATATCTCGTCAACAGGATAATAATTGTGCATATCCTGCGTATCCGGCCTGGCGGGCAGCTTGATACAAATCAACGGCAGGTAAGGTTATAAAGCCCGGCCCTGCGGGGTTTATCCGGGTTAAGTAGCTGACCTTTCGCTGATAACCCTTATAAATCATACGGTTTAAACGCAGCCGCAAATTCCTCTGTCAGAAGAGCGCCTACATGGAAATAAAGGAGTAGACCTTTGGGGGTATATAGCGACCCTGCTTCACCGGTAAGATAGGCTTTTTCGCCGGTTGATCGCAGGCGAGATGAAGAGGAGCAGGAGCCGACGTGACCGCAGAGAAATTTACGCTTTTACTTATCGACGATCACCCCATGCTGCGCAATGGGTTAAAACAGCTGATCGCGCTGGATGAGAGGCTGGAGGTGATTGCCGAAGCTGGCAATGGCCTGGAGGGTGTGGCGCTGGCACAGCAGCACGATCCCGACCTGATCCTGCTCGATCTGAATATGCCGGGTCTGAATGGGCTGGATACCCTGACTCAGCTGCGTGAAACCGCGCTCTCGGGCCGGGTGGTGGTTTTCACGGTTTCCGATGCTGAAGAGGATGTGGTTAGCGCGTTAAAGCGGGGAGCCGATGGCTATCTGCTAAAGGATATGGAGCCGGAAGCGCTGCTCAAGGCGTTACACCAGGCCGCCGCCGGTCAGATAGTGCTGAGCGAGGCGTTAACCCCGATTCTGGTCGCCCGGTTACGCGAAACGCCCGCGACTCAGACGCGCGACATCAATCAGCTGACCCGTCGTGAACGCGATATTCTGCAACTGATCAGCGCCGGAATGACCAATAAAGCGATTGCCCGTAAACTGGCGATCAGCGAGAGCACCGTGAAAGTGCACGTAAAATATCTGCTGAAAAAGATGAACCTGAAGTCGCGGCTGGAAGCGGCGGTCTGGGCGCTGCAAAACGGGTTGAATTAGGAATCAATCTATCAGCTGACATCCGGGTGCTTACGCTCTCACGTTCCAGTCGTGCGTATACTCTACGTTGCCATCGACATAACGCCATGTGATTTTATCGTACATCAGGGAAAGTGATTCCATGTGATTGATTGGCGAGTTTCCTGACATTTTTACGTTTGGCATTGTTGGGTTGATGCCTGTGATTTTTACGCCCTCAATGATCATGACAAAGTAGCACTCTTCCTGTCCTGCATAGTTAATACGATACCAGCAAATCCTGGCACTTTTCAGCGTCTGGCCCTTAGCAACGGCTTTGTAGAGATAAGGGCTCGCACTATCAAACTTCTTTTCAATCATCATCGGAGAATGAGAACGCTTGCCGGTAATCTTCCCGTTGGCACTATCCACCGGAAGATTCAGATCATGGCTGAAACCCAGTATCTCAATACTGCCTTCACGATCATGAATGTCCACCGACCCTTTATATCCGCACCGCCATCGTCTTTAAGCCACATATAAGCGGGAACTGGCATGTTAAACACTTTTTTGCGTGATGATTTTCTTCTTAATGAATTGATAACCAGCGATCGTTAAAATCAGGTTAAAACCCACTCCCCAACCAGATATCAATGCCGGATATCTTTCTTCGTAAGGCAAGACAAATTGATAGGGCAGAAAGCGGAAAAACAACCAAAATAGGAAGGTAAAACCGAAGATTTTTGCAAAACCTCTTAAGGTAGATGCCGCCCATGCTTTTGGTATAGCCTAATGATTAACCTTGTGTGCGAGTACATTGTAAGCGGTAATTGTCACGCTACAGGCAAGAACACTGATAAGCGTGTTAATCAGGATACCAAAATAATCATGTAACGATTCCCATACTTCTGAATCTGGCTCATCCAATATAAAACCGGTAACGCGACTGACATTTTCAAAATCATATAAGCCCTTGAGAAATTAGACTAATTAATCATAAGTAATGGCCTTAGCAACAATCAGCATAACCGCAGCAAAGAATACTATTTTGATGAGTAAACTAAGGGCATGTTTTGCCATTGGCGATCGCCTCAATCGTACCGTATGCCAGTAATTTCCTCATGCACGGGACGTCTATTTTCTAAGTGCGTAGTAACGCATTGCGCAGTCTGGCAAAATTTGAGTTGTGCGGGAGAGTAAAGTGGTGCTATGGCGTGCGGTTAAAGACAGGATTTCATGAGAGCTGGTGAGATAAAGTGAGAGCAAATGATGATTATAAAATCACTTTACTATCTAATATAAGATAGTGTACATCTTAATGCTTTCAGTACATCAGAAAACCTTCGTTCCAGAACCCTCATGATGCATTGGTGTATAACATTTCATTAATCTAATGTTTTTACTACCGGGTAAAATCACGTTATAACCTAAATTTTTGCTATTTAATGGAATTCAACTTTTAAAAAATCCGGTTATTTACCTGAAACACGTATACAGTTATGTACCAACATGTATACCTCAAATGTTATGTTTATCAAGTGCAAAAACGAGTTTCTGAATTGTTCAGGTTGCTGGTAAGATAACGGCCCATCACGAAAAATTGGAATGAATTAATGGACATGCAAGCCTGGAAACAAAAAGCATATACCGTTGTATTAAACGTAGCCAGAACCCATCAAGAGTTTACACCAGACGAAATCTGGGCGGCAGGCCTCGAAAAACCAGAAGAAGCCAGAGCTTTAGGTGGAGTGATGCGCCGCGCAAGAGAAGAAGGATTGATTGAGAAAACTGGTCGTGTCAGACCAACCACTCAGCCTGAGAGCCATTCCACAGATGTAACCATTTGGAAATCAAATATTTTTGAAGGCTAATCTATGCTGGAGTTAATTTGTGTTAGCAAATCCCGAAACGCAGCAATACGGTTAATCAGTGGATATTGAGCTATTTTATCAATTGAGCAAATAGTATGACCTGTCCCCAGTTTTAGACACAACGGCCGGTTAGCAATGTCGGTTTGTTTACCGTCAAATTTGCATTTCTCTACTCTGCTGCAAATTCAGCCGGAGCCTGATAATTTAGCGATTAATGTGGGCGGCAATCGTTATAATACTGCCGCCAGTCATTCAGTGTTTGCTTGGCGTAAACAATATCGCTGAACCAGTGCTTGTTCAGGCATTCATCTCTAAAGCGTCCGTTAAACCTCTCAATAAATCCGTTCTGAGTCGGCTTGCCAGGCTGGATAAGCCTTAGTTCCACATCATGCTCAAACGCCCATTGATCCAGCGCGCGGCAGGTGAATTCAGCCCCCTGATCGGTTCTTACGTCGCTGGATAGCTTTGACACAGCGCGATGCTGTCAAGAATACGCTCAATGTGCACGCCAGTAATCTCGAAAGCGGTGGTAATCGTCAGGCACTCTTTCGCAAAATAATCCACGCATGCAAGGCACTTAATCTGGAGGCCGCTGCACAGTACATTCATGGCAAAATCCATTGATCCGGTCAGGTTCGTTGCATCGGGCCGCAGAAGCGGAAGCCCCTCAATCGCCAGCGGTTTAGGACACCGTCTAGGTTTTACGCTCAGGTCATTAAGGTGATAGATGTGGTAAATCCGCTTGTGATTCACGCAAAGACCTTCATAACTCAGAATCTATCAGATCTGCCTGTAACCAAAGCGGCGGCTTTCAGGTACAAGCTCAATGATGCGCAGGGATAGCTGCGCATCAGCAACCGAACGCTGAGCCGAATAACGACTCGTTGATAGAGACAGATCTGCCAGCACAACGTTGCGACAGACCAGTTGTCTCACACATAATTTCCACAGCTTCACGCTTCTGCTCTTTTCAGCTCGGAGTCAGTTGAAGCGCCTCTTCATCCAACATGGCTTTAGTGGATAGCTTCCTTAAATGGGCGTGCTCCTCTTTAAGGGACTTGAGTCGCTTTAGTCAGAAGACTTCCATGCCGCCAAACTCCTTGTGCCTGACATGAAAGGTGGAGTCTGAAATAGCATGCCTGCGGCAGAGTTCCCGGCCTGAAATCCTGACTTCGGTCCCGCGGGAGAATACTAATGATCAGTTCGTCGTAAAAATGCTTCTTCATGTGACTTATGAAGACATTACTGACAGCAATGTATATTAATCAACGGAGAGCAAGTCAATACGCGAAGACTTCGATTTTCACTGACATCTGCCCTATCCCCCCACCCAATTCCAATCTTTCGAGCGCCCTCGAAGAAAGTGGCTTCAGCGCTGGTTTTCCTGTCATACAGACTTCGTTATCATGTCCGTCACGTACTCGTGAAAGGAAATATAAGCTGCTGCGCTTAAAACGACATTTTATCCATTCATAGTCTGATAAGCGGCGCTTTAACCTGCGGTAAAAGGCGGGATTTCATGAGAGCCAGTGAGATAAAGTGAGAGCAAATGATACCCATAAAATCACTTAACTCTCTAATTTGTAAGATAATGGACATCTCAACACTATGAGTACATCAGAAAACTTCGGTTCCCATACGCCGATGATGCAGCAGTATCTGCGCCTCAAGGCTGAGCATCCCGACATCCTGCTGTTTTACCGCATGGGTGACTTCTATGAGCTGTTTTACGACGACGCAAAGCGCGCCTCGCAGCTGCTGGAGATCTCACTTACCAAACGTGGCGCGTCGGCGGGCGAACCCATTCCGATGGCGGGTGTGCCTCACCATGCCGTTGAAGGCTACCTGGCTAAACTGGTGCAGCTGGGCGAGTCGGTTGCCATCTGTGAACAGATAGGCGATCCGGCCCTGAGTAAAGGTCCGGTCGAACGCAAAGTGGTGCGCATCGTAACGCCCGGCACCATCAGTGATGAGGCGCTGCTCCAGGAGCGGCAGGACAACCTGCTGGCGGCGATTGTGCAGAGCGCCAGAGGGTTTGGTTACGCCACGCTGGACATCAGCTCCGGCCGTTTCCGCCTCAGTGAACCAGCCGATGCCGAAACCATGGCGGCCGAGCTGCAACGCACCAATCCCGCCGAGCTGCTCTACCCGGAAGACTTTGAGGCGATGTCGCTGATTGACCAGCGGCGGGGTCTGCGTCGTCGCCCGCTGTGGGAATTTGAACTCGACACCGCGCGTCAGCAGCTGAACCTGCAATTCGGTACCCGCGATCTGAACGGATTCGGCGTGGAGAATGCGCACCTCGGACTGAGCGCCGCGGGCTGCCTGCTGCAATATGCTAAAGATACCCAGCGTACCACCCTGCCCCACATCCGCTCGCTCAGCATGGAGCGGCAGCAGGACAGCATTATTATGGACGCCGCCACCCGCCGTAATCTGGAGATCACCCAGAACCTGGCCGGTGGCACCGACAATACCTTAGCCGCCGTGCTGGATAAAACCGTGACCGCGATGGGCAGCCGGATGCTGAAGCGCTGGCTGCATATGCCGCTGCGTGATGCGTGCATCATCAATCAGCGGCAGGAGTCGATCGCTGAACTGCAAAATCTCAGCGAGGTGCTGCAACCGGTGCTGCGTCAGGTTGGCGATCTGGAACGTATTCTGGCTCGTCTGGCCCTGCGCACGGCACGGCCGCGCGATCTCGCCCGGATGCGCCACGCTTTCCAGCAGTTACCGGAACTTAACCAGCTGCTGGCCAATGTCGAAGCGACCCATTTGCAGCAGTTACGCGCCCGGATGGGCGAGTTCACTGATTTACGCGAACTGCTGGAGCAGGCGGTGATTGAGTCGCCGCCGGTGCTGATCCGTGACGGTGGTGTGATTGCGCCAGGCTACAACGCGGAGCTGGATGAGTGGCGCGCGCTGGCCGATGGTGCCACCGACTATCTCGACAGGCTGGAGATCCGCGAACGCGAGAAGCTGGGGCTGGATACACTGAAGGTCGGCTTTAATGGCGTGCATGGTTATTACATTCAGGTCAGTCGCGGGCAGAGCCACCTGGTCCCGATGCACTATGTGCGCCGCCAGACGCTGAAAAACGCCGAGCGCTACATCATACCTGAGCTGAAAGAGTATGAAGACAAGGTGCTGACCTCAAAAGGTAAAGCACTGGCGCTGGAGAAAAGCCTCTATGAGGCGCTGTTCGATCAGCTGCTGCCGCATCTGGAAGCGTTACAGCTCAGCGCCGCCGCCCTGGCAGAGCTGGACGTATTGAGTAACCTGGCCGAGCGCGCCTGGAGCCTCAACTATTGTCGTCCGATATTGCAGGACAAAGCGGGCATTAAAATCAGCGGTGGCCGCCATCCGGTGGTCGAACAGGTGCTGAAAGAGCCGTTTATCGCCAACCCGCTGGCGCTGGCGCCGCAGCGCAGAATGCTGATCATTACCGGTCCCAATATGGGGGGTAAGAGTACCTATATGCGGCAGGCGGCGCTGATCGCCCTGATGGCATGGATTGGCAGCTATGTGCCCGCCGACGAGACGCTGATTGGTCCGCTTGACCGTATCTTTACCCGCGTCGGCGCAGCGGACGATCTCGCCTCCGGGCGCTCCACTTTCATGGTCGAGATGACCGAAACGGCCAATATCCTGCATAACGCCACCGAAAACAGCCTGGTGCTGATGGATGAGATTGGACGTGGCACCTCAACCTACGACGGCTTATCGCTGGCCTGGGCCTGTGCCGAGAATCTGGCGAACCGCATCAAGGCGATGACGCTGTTTGCCACCCATTACTTTGAGCTGACAACCCTGCCGGAAAAAATGGAAGGCGTGGTCAACGTGCATCTGGATGCGGTTGAGCATGGTGACACCATCGCCTTTATGCACAGCGTGCAGGAGGGTGCCGCGAGTAAGAGTTACGGCCTGGCTGTCGCGGCTCTGGCGGGCGTACCCAAAGAGGTGATCAAACGGGCGCGTAATAAGCTCAAAGAGCTGGAGAGCGTCTCGGGTCACGCCGCCTCATCAACGGTGGATGGCTCACAGCTGCCGCTGCTGGTGGAGGAGACCTCACCCGCCGTTGAAGCGCTGGAGGCGCTCGACCCGGATACGCTGACGCCGCGTCAGGCGCTGGACTGGATCTATCGCCTTAAATCGCTGGTCTGACGCTTCGCCGCGTCGCGCAGGGCTGCGCGGCGCACTGTGGTTCTCTCCGCCAGCGTGGCGATCCGCAGGCATAAAAAAAGCGGTGGTTTTCACCACCGCTTTTTGCATTCGTACTCAGCTTAGTTATTCACGAAACAGTGCTTCAATGTTGAGTCCCTGCGCTTGCAGGATTTCGCGCAGACGGCGCAAACCTTCAACCTGAATCTGACGAACACGCTCGCGGGTTAAACCGATTTCACGGCCAACATCCTCAAGCGTTGCCGCTTCATAGCCTAACAGGCCGAAACGACGCGCCAGCACTTCACGCTGCTTGGCGTTCAGTTCGAACAGCCATTTAACGATGCTTTGTTTCATATCATCGTCTTGCGTGGTGTCTTCCGGGCCGTTGTCTTTTTCATCGGCCAGAATGTCCAGCAGCGCTTTTTCAGAATCACCGCCTAATGGCGTATCAACTGAGGTGATGCGTTCGTTGAGACGCAACATACGGCTTACGTCATCAACCGGTTTATCCAGCTGCTCGGCAATCTCTTCCGCACTTGGCTCGTGGTCGAGCTTGTGGGAGAGTTCACGCGCAGTACGCAGATAAACGTTCAGCTCTTTAACAATATGAATCGGCAGACGAATGGTACGGGTTTGATTCATGATCGCCCGTTCAATAGTCTGACGAATCCACCAGGTGGCGTACGTTGAGAAACGGAACCCGCGCTCCGGGTCAAATTTCTCTACGGCGCGAATCAGGCCGAGGTTACCTTCTTCAATCAGGTCCAGCAAAGCTAAACCACGATTGCTGTAACGACGGGCGATTTTCACCACCAGGCGTAAGTTACTTTCGATCATACGGCGACGGGAAGGGATATCACCCCGCAATGCACGGCGAGCGAAGAAAACTTCTTCCTCTGCCGTTAACAACGGAGAATAGCCAATCTCCCCGAGATAGAGCTGCGTCGCATCTAATACACGCTGCGTCGCACCCTGTGATAGCAACTCTTCTTCCGCTACGTCGCTATCGCTGGCTTCGTTTTCAACGAGTGCCTTCTCGTCAAAAATCTCAGCTCCGTTCTCATCGAATTCCGCGTTCTCATGTAACTCGTTTACTTTCAGCGTATTCTGGCTCATAAGCGGCTCCTACCCGTGATTCCAGGGCAGAACATAAAAGGGATCTGTTCTGCCGGATTATCGCTGCGGTAAATAACGCAACGGGTTTACGGATTTCCCCTTGTAACGAATTTCAAAATGTAACCTTACTGAACTGGTTCCGGTGCTACCCATGGTAGCGATTTTTTGCCCCGCCTTAACTTCCTGTTGTTCCCGAACCAGCATTGTATCGTTGTGGGCGTAGGCACTCAGGTAATCATCGTTGTGTTTAATGATGATTAAATTACCGTAACCCCGGAGTGCGTTACCTGCGTATACCACCCTTCCTGAAGCAGTGGCGACCACAGATTGTCCGCGCGTTCCGGCGATATCGATACCTTTATTGCCACCTTCAGCGGCAGAGAAGTTATCGATAATTTTCCCATCGGTCGGCCAGCGCCAGCTTCCTACCGGCGTTGAACTGTTGGTTGTACTGCTAACCGTTGGGGGTGCGGTAACGACTGGAGCTGTTGTCGTTGCAACATTTGCTCCTCTGGAAGGCAACAATTTACTGCCACCCGAATTACCCGAATCATCAGAATACGTAATAACAGGTTGCTGTGCAACAGCAGGAGATTTAATTTGTGGCGCAACAGGAATCCCGCCCTGCGTTGCATCAGCAACGGTAATGGGATTTCCACCGGTAATCGGCTGACCTGAGCCATTACTGATCTGCAAAGTTTGCCCGACATTCAGGTTATAGGGCGCAGGAACATTGTTGCGCTGGGCTAAATCGCGGAAATCATTGCCGGTGATCCAGGCGATGTAAAATAATGTGTCACCGCGCTTAACGGTATATGTTTCACCGGAGTAGCTACCCTTAGGAATGTTCTGATAACTGCGATTGTATACAATCCGGCCATTCTGGGTCTCAACATTACTGCTGGTACTAATCATTCCCCCATTGTTAGGGGAAGAAACTGTATTTCTGCTTAACATTTGTCCCTGAGCGGGCGTTGCGGGTACGCCGCCACCTGATCCGCTCTGGCTGCCGCCGTTCATCATGCCGCTATTGTCGCCAACGCGACTGATAGGCGCCTGTGTGTTGTCGCTGGAGCTACAGCCTGCCAGCCAAATACCTGCCAGTGAAAGTGCCGCCAGACGGCGTAACTTAAATAGTGTGCTTCCCGTGCTCATTGATCCCCCGTGATGGCAACCCTGATGTAACTGTTTCACTGTACCCTGCCAGCAGAATGCTCTGCACAGCGCGATAAAATCTGCATTTTTGCTGAATAAACTGGATAGTAACAATATCGGGTAGGTGGTGCCATGAAACAGTTGTGAAGAAATACGAAGAGAGTCAGGCCAGATCGCCCTGCACCAGCGGCACAAACCGGACCGGTTCAATGATCTCTTCCGTCACCTCTTTGCCCTGACGACGCAGGCGCTTCAGTACCTGCTGCTCCTCGCCAACCGGCAGCACCATAATGCCGCCTTCTGCCAGTTGTGCTATCAGCGCAATCGGAATTTCCGGCGGCGCGGCGGTAACAATGATGGCATCAAACGGACCGCGCGAAGGCCAGCCCTGCCAGCCATCACCGTGACGGGTGGAGACATTGTGCAGATCGAGCTGTTTCAGACGGCGTTTAGCCTGCCATTGCAGCCCCTTAATCCGTTCCACCGAATAGACGTGATCGACCAGGTGAGCCAGAATCGCCGTCTGGTAACCGGAGCCGGTGCCGATCTCCAGCACGCGGGAGTGAGGATTCAGCGCCAGCAGCGCGGTCATCCGCGCCACCATATAGGGCTGAGAGATGGTCTGACCGGAACCAATCGGCAGCGCCATATTATCCCAGGCTTTATGCTCGAAGGCTTCGTCGACAAAACGCTCACGCGGCACTTCGCTGATGGCTTTCAGCAGGTTTTCATCATCAATGCCCTGCTGACGCAGTTGTGACAGCAACGTCTCAATACGCCGATTCACCATGCCAGGTTCACCTCAGCATTAGCCAGCCAGTCATGCAGCACATCCTGCGCGCTGTGCGTAGTCAAATCGACATGCAGTGCGGTCACCGAAACATATCCCTGATCCACCGCGGCGAAGTCGGTATCCGGGCCGGCGTCCAGCTTTTCACCCGGCGGCCCAATCCAGTAGAGCGTATTGCCGCGCGGATCCTGCTGCGCGATAACCTGATCGGCAGGATGACGGCTGCCACAGCGCGTCACGCGAATGCCTTTCAGCGCCTCCAGCGGCAGGTCCGGCACGTTGATATTGAGAATGCGCCCGGTGCGGAGCGGTTCCCGGCTCAGGGCTTTAAGGATAGCGCAGGTTACCGCGGCCGCCGTGGCGTAGTGCTGATGACCATTGAGCGACACGGCTATCGCCGGCAGACCGAGGTGACGTCCCTCCATCGCAGCGGCGACCGTGCCGGAGTAGATCACATCATCCCCCAGATTGGGACCGGCGTTGATACCCGACACCACAATATCGGGACGCGGCTGCATCAGCGCGTTCACCCCCAGATAGACGCAGTCAGTGGGCGTGCCCAGCTGAACCGCAATATCACCATTCTCATGGGTGAAAGTGCGCAGAGGTGTTTCCAGCGTTAAGGAGTTCGAGGCGCCGCTTCGGTTACGATCGGGTGCCACAACCTGCACCTCAGCAATTTGCCGCAGGGCTTTCGCCAGCGTTTGAATACCTGGCGCATGAATGCCGTCATCGTTGCTGAGCAATATCCGCATTTCGTTCTGACCTTTTTTTATTCGACTGGTCGCCGTGACTGAACCTGTTTCAACAGCATGGCAACAGGTGATGAGCGGACGGCGATTTTTGCATTCTAGCGAGGCGCGCAAGGAAGTGGTAGGCGTAAATCACCCGACAGCGGGGGTTTGCCGCAACAATACCCACAATGCGGGTAGTGTTACGGCGAGGATTACTCATCAATCTGATCAAGCGCGTCGCCGTGGGCAATCAGCTCGCGGACCACGCTGGTGGCAAAGCTGCCCGCTGGCAGCCAGAACGCCATCTCCAGCGTCGCCTCATCCCGCCAGTGCCAGTGCAAATCGCGCGGCACCACCAGCATGGCGCGGCGGGCTGCATCAACACGCTCCCGCTCGATCAGGCTGAGTAACGGGGTCGCCTCTGCCAGCGCCTGCTGCTCAAAGGCCAGCGCCTCCGCCTGCGGACCGGCCTCGCCCCGCCCTGGCAGTGGCGCGGTAATGCGCAGCTCATGCTGATCGACCCGCTGCTGTAGCGCTGCCAGCTCATCGGGCTGGGCGACAAACCAGCTGCCCCGACCGGTCAGCTGCAAGGCATCGCCGTTGAGCACCTGAGTCAGCCCGCCCTGCTGTTGCAGACGCGCACTGGTCACCTGATTAAACAGCGCGCTGCGCGCCGCAGAGAGCATCAGGCTGCGCTTGTTGCGGTCGCGAATGACAATCTCATTGCGCGCCCACTTTTCCGCCATCACCAGGTTGTTGCCGCCGCGTCCGAAACGCTGCTCACCAAAATAGTTCGGCACGCCGGCGTCGCGGATCTGCGCCAGACGCGCTTCAACCGCCGCCGGGTCGCTGACCTGGCGGATGATCAGCCGGAAGGCATTGCCCGCCAGCGCTCCGATGCGCAGCTTACGCTTGTGGCGCACCGCCGCCAGAATCTCCACCCCTTCCAGCGCGAAACCGCGCAGATCGGGCATGGCGTTGCCCGGCAGACGAAAACAGAGCGTCTGCTCCGTCACCGCATGGCGGTCTTTCATCCCGGCATAGCTCATGTCGCGCGGATGAATGGCGAGATACTTCGCCAGCGCCTCGGCGACAAAGCGGGTATTCGCCCCCACCTTACGGATGCGCACCAGCAGATGCTCACCTTCGCCATCCGCGCCATAGCCGAGATCTTCCACCACCACGAAATCGTCCGGGCTGGCTTTGATGATGCCGGTTGCCGCCGGTTTACCGTGCAGATAAGTCAGGCTCATTGGCTGTCGGCTTTAAGCAGCAGCGCGACCGCTTCACAGGCGATGCCTTCGCCGCGCCCGGTGAACCCCAGCTTCTCGGTAGTGGTCGCTTTAACATTGACCGCATCCATGTGGCAGCCGAGATCTTCAGCGATATTGATCCGCATCTGCGGCACATGCGGCAGCATTTTCGGTGCCTGAGCAATAATCGTGACGTCGACGTTGCCGATGCGATAGCCTTTGGCTTCAATACGACGCCAGGCCTCACGCAGCAGGCCGCGGCTATCCGCGCCTTTAAAAGCGGGATCGGTATCGGGGAACAGCTTGCCAATATCACCCATCGCCACCGCGCCCAGCAGCGCGTCCGTCAGCGCATGCAGCGCCACATCACCATCGGAGTGGGCGATAAAACCCTGTTCAAACGGGATCCGCACACCGCCAATCACTAACGGACCCTCTCCGCCAAAGGCGTGAACGTCAAAACCGTGACCGATACGCATCATGTGCTCTCCTTTAAGTGGATCTGACTCAGATAAAAAGCGGCCAGCGCCAGATCTTCTGGCCGGGTCACTTTGATGTTATCACTGCGTCCGCTGACTAACAGCGGATGGTAGCCGCAATACTCCAGCGCCGAGGCTTCGTCAGTGATGGTTGCGCCCTCAGCCAGCGCCCGCGTCAGGCAGGCGGTGAGCAGCGCATGAGGGAAAAATTGTGGGGTTAACGCATGCCAGAGGTCGTCGCGTTCAACGGTGTGCGCCACGGCGGATTTGCCTGGCTCACCGCGTTTCATGGTGTCGCGCACCGGCGCGGCCAGAATCCCGCCGACATGGCTCTGGTGACGGACGTTCAGCAGCTGCTGAAGATCGTCCGGGTGCAGACAGGGGCGCGCGGCGTCGTGAACCAGCACCCAGGCCGATCCCTGAGCGGCCTGCAAGCCCGCCAGCACCGACCCGGCGCGCGTCTCGCCGCCGATAACGCTGACCACACGCGGATCGCGGGCCAGCGGCAGCGCGGCGAAGTGTTGGTCGTCGGGGCTGAGGGCGACAATCACCTGCTTAATCGCGGGATGGGAAAACAGACGTGCGATGCTGTGTTCCAGAAGGGTGTGCTGACCAATTGTCAGATACTGCTTCGGACAGGTTGCCTGCATGCGGCTGCCGATCCCGGCAGCGGGCACCACGGCAATCACATCCGCAAGGGAGGCATGATTGTTCATGTTTTATCGTTGTTGGTTTTGCGCGGCTTGTTGCGCGTTGCGTTTGTTCTGGTCAGGCACCAGACGATAGAAGGTTTCACCCGGCTTAATCATGCCCAGTTCATTGCGTGCACGCTCCTCGATCGCCTCTGAGCCGCCATTGAGATCGTCAATTTCGGCAAACAGCTGATCGTTTCGCGATTTAAGTTTGGCATTATTCGCCTGTTGTACCGCGACATCATCATTGACGCGCGTATAGTCATGAATGCCATTTTTCCCCAGCCACAATGAATATTGCAGCCAGCCAAGCAGCACCAGTAACAGTAACGTCAGTTTTCCCATCCCGCCCCCTAAAAACGGCCCAATCATCCCATAACTTTGCACAGGACTCCACACCGGCAGAGAAAATGGCCCGCTTTGCGTGGCAGCTGCACAAAATATGAATCAGTGGCGATTTAAGTGGGAAAAGATTTGTAACCGGCCGATGCGTTTGCACATCAGCACAGCCTTCCCGGAGATTACCAGCCGGAGAGAAATGAGAACATCAGCCAGAAGAGCGAGACCACCAGAATCACCGTCGCGAGCGTGGTCCACAGCAGTTGTCCACCCAGCAGGGTGTTCAGCGCGATCCCCGTCACTACCGCGACCGGCAGCAGCGCCAGGAAAAATGGCCAGGTATAGAGGAAGAAAAACAGCGTGTTAGAGCCGAACAACAGGAAAGGGATCGCCAGTGCGCACCAGTAGGCGAGAAAGCCGATAACGCCGCCCGGCAGCAATGAGCGCGGCTCATCCGGGTGAGAGTCATCTTTACGGGCCAGCATCGGGGTAATGTTCTGCATAAGCATCCTGTTGAGGCGAGGGCGGCAAATCAGCTCGATCTGCCGCTATCTTTTCAGGATCTGATAATATCGCGGTCACGCAGCAGGTCTAACAATCGGGCGGCGAGTTTTGTAACCAATTGTTCGCCATCCAGCGCGATTTCCGGGCTCTCCGGGGCCTCATAGACGCTGTCGATACCGGTGAAATTGCGCAGTTCACCGGCGCGTGCTTTGCGATATAACCCTTTAGGGTCGCGCGCTTCACACACCGCCAGCGGGGTATCGACAAACACCTCGATAAACTGCCCCGGCTCCAGCAGATCGCGCACCATCTGACGCTCGGCGCGATGCGGTGAAATAAAGGCGGTGAGTACCACCAGCCCGGCATCCACCATCAGTTTCGCCACCTCGCCAACCCGCCGGATATTCTCTTTGCGATCCTCGTCGCTGAAACCGAGATCGCGACAGAGGCCGTGACGCACATTGTCGCCATCCAGCAGATAGGTGCTGACGCCGATGCGGTGCAGCGCCTGCTCCAGCGCGCCCGCAACCGTTGATTTCCCCGAGCCTGACAGCCCGGTGAACCAGAGCACCACGCCCTGATGACCGTGCTGCTGCTCGCGAGCGGCGCGTGTCACCGGGTGGTCATGCCATACCACGTTGTCATCGTGCTGAGCCATTACTGACCACCCAGCAGATCGCGCGCGTTCCAGTGTGGGAAGTGACGACGCACCAGCGCATTCAGTTCCAGCTCAAAGGCGCTGAACTCACCGGTGTTAAGCGGCGCGTCGTGGTTCGGCTGATGGATCATGCCGGCACCCACGGTGACGTTGCTCAGGCGATCGATAAAGATCATCCCGCCGGTCACCGGGTTCTGCTGGTAGCTGTCGAGCACCATCGGCTCATCAAAAGTGATCTCGATCCGGCCAATACCGTTCAGCGGCAGCGCATCAACCTGGCGTTTCTCCAGTGAGTTAATTTCAACCTGATGCAGCACTTTCTCAACCCGGCCACGGGTTTTCTTACCGGCGATTTTCAGATCATAGCTCTGACCGGCCTGCAACGGCTGTTCCGCCATCCACACCACGTCAACGCTAGCCGACTGAACCGCGGCCAGCTCTTCGCTGGCATCCACCAGCAGATCGCCCCGGCTGATATCAATCTCATCGTGCAGCACCAGGGTAATCGCTTCCCCTGCGCCCGCTTCAGGCAGATCGCCATCGAAAGTCACAATGCGGGCGATGGTGGATTCCACCCCGGACGGCAGCACTTTAACCCGCTGGCCTACCCGCACACTGCCCGACGCCAGCGTACCGGCATAGCCACGGAAATCGAGGTTTGGACGGTTGACGTACTGCACCGGAAAACGCATCGGCTGATGATCGACCACGCGCTTCAGTTCCACGGTTTCCAGCACATCCAGCAGCGTCGGGCCGCTGTACCACGGCATGGTCTGGCTGGCGGAGGCGACGTTATCCCCTTCCAGCGCCGACATCGGCACAAAGCGAATATCGAGATCGTCCGGCAGCTGGGCCGCAAAATCGAGGTAATCCTGTTTGATCTGCTCGAAACGATCCTGGCTGTACTCCACCAGATCCATCTTGTTGATCGCCACCACCAGATGTTTGATCCCCAGCAGGGTCGAGATAAAGCTGTGGCGGCGGGTCTGATCCAGTACGCCTTTACGCGCATCGATCAGCAGGATCGCCAGATCGCAGGTTGAGGCGCCGGTCGCCATGTTACGGGTGTACTGCTCATGTCCCGGCGTATCGGCGATAATAAACTTACGCTTTTCAGTCGAGAAGTAGCGGTAGGCGACATCGATAGTAATGCCCTGCTCGCGTTCAGCCTGAAGCCCGTCCACCAGCAGCGCCAGATCGAGCTTTTCGCCCTGGGTGCCGTGACGTTTGCTGTCATTGTGCAGCGACGAGAGCTGATCTTCATAGATCTGACGGGTGTCATGCAGCAGACGCCCAATCAGGGTGCTTTTGCCGTCGTCAACGCTGCCGCAGGTGAGAAAACGCAGCAGGCTCTTGTGTTGCTGGGCGGTCAGCCAGGCTTCCACGCCGCCCTGGTCAGCGATCTGTTGTGCAATTACGGTATTCATCTGGCGTCTCCTTAGAAATAACCCTGGCGTTTTTTCAGTTCCATCGAACCGGACTGGTCGCGATCGATCATGCGGCCCTGACGCTCGCTGGTGGTGGAAACCAGCATCTCTTCGATGATCTCCGGCAGCGTCTGCGCTTCCGACTCCACCGCTCCGGTGAGCGGCCAGCAGCCGAGGGTACGGAACCGCACCATCCGCTCGGTGATCTCTTCACCCGGTTGCAGATTAATGCGATCGTCATCGATCATCATCAGCATGCCATCACGCTCCAGCACCGGACGCGGCGCGGCGAGATAGAGCGGCACGATCTCGATATTTTCCAGGAAGATGTACTGCCAGATGTCCAGCTCGGTCCAGTTCGACAGCGGGAAGACGCGGATGCTTTCGCCTTTGTTGATCTGGCCGTTGTAGTTGTGCCACAGCTCAGGACGCTGGTTTTTCGGGTCCCAGCGGTGGAAGCGGTCGCGGAACGAATAGATACGCTCTTTGGCGCGTGACTTCTCTTCGTCACGACGCGCGCCGCCAAAGGCCGCGTCAAAACCATATTTATTCAGCGCCTGCTTCAGCCCTTCGGTTTTCATGATGTCGGTATGTTTGGCGCTGCCGTGGACAAAGGGGTTGATCCCCATCGCCACCCCTTCCGGGTTGCGGTGAACCAGCAGCTCCGCGCCCATCGCTTTCACGGTGCGGTCGCGGAAGGCATACATTTCACGGAATTTCCAGCCGGTATCCACATGCAGTAACGGGAACGGCAGCGTGCCCGGATAAAAGGCTTTACGCGCCAGGTGCAGCATGACTGAAGAGTCTTTGCCGATGGAGTACATCATCACCGGATTGCTGAACTCTGCCGCCACTTCGCGAATAATATGGATACTCTCCGCTTCCAGCTGACGCAGATGAGTGAGTCGTTTTTGGTCCATGATTTTCCCTCAAGCCAGATTGACAACGGCGGACTCACGAGTCCCCTGCTGTGCTGAATGTTGAAACCAGGCGAGTTGCCCGTGCAAATTGACCACTTCTCCAATCACCAGCAGTGCCGGAGTGGGCGCAGAGGCGGCCAGCGCCTCCAGTTGTTCTAAGGTGCCGGTCAGCACCTGCTGATCCTGACGGGTGCCACGACTGATTACCGCCACCGGCGTTGACGGCGCGCGACCGTGCTGAATCAGCGCTTCGCTGATGGCGGCCGCCTTGACGGTGCCCATATAGATCGCCAGCGTCTGCCGTGCGCGCGCCAGTGAGGGCCAGTCGATGTCATCACCATCGGGGCGGCAGTGACCGGTTATAAACATGACGCTCTGGGCATAATCGCGATGGGTCAGCGGGATCCCGGCATAGGCGGTAGCGCCAGCGGCGGCGGTAACGCCCGGCACCACCTGAAACGGAATGCCCGCCTGCTGCGCCGCCTGTAGCTCTTCACCGCCGCGACCAAAGATAAAGGGATCGCCACCTTTAAGGCGCACTACCCGTTTCCCCTTGAGCGCCAGCGTTACCAGCATCTGATTGATCTCATCCTGCGGCACCGAATGCGCGCCCGCCCGTTTGCCGACGCAGATGCGGTCGGCGTCGCGACGCACCAGATCCAGCACCTCGTCGCTCACCAGATGGTCGTAGAGCACCACGTCCGCCAACTGCATCACCTGAAGCCCCCGCAGCGTCAGCAGACCGCTGTCGCCCGGACCGGCCCCCACCAGCGTAATCTCGCCCTGACGGGTCGGCTCCTCCAGCAGTTCGCGATCCAGAGTCCGTTTCGCCTCATCAACGTTTCCGGCTGACATCTGGCTGGCGAACAGGCCGTTAAAAGCCCGCTCCCAGAAACGTCGGCGATCTGACATCCGGCTGAAGCGCTGTTTGACTTTATCGCGCCATTGCCCGGCGACCTCCGCCATCTGACCGAGGCTGGCAGGCAGCAGCGTTTCAATTTTTTCGCGCAGCATCCGCGCCAGCACCGGAGCGGTGCCGCTGGAGGAGATCGCCACCACCAGCGGTGAGCGGTCAACGATAGAGGGGAAGATAAAGGTACATTTGGGCTGGTCATCGACCACGTTCACCAGCTTCTGCCGCGCGTTAGCGGCTTCGAACACCTGCGCGTTAAGCAGGTTATCGTCGGTGGCGGCAATCACCAGAAAGACGCCATCCAGCTGGGCCGGGTCAAATTCGGTCGCCAGCCACTCCAGCTGCTGTTCATCCAGCAGCGCCTGGAGTTCAGGACAGAGTTCACGCGATGCGATCTGAACCCGCGCGCGCGCGCGGCGCAGCAGTTCAATTTTTCGCGCAGCAATATCTCCACCGCCGACAACCAGAACCGGGCGGCCAGAGAGATCGGCAAAAAGAGGCAAATAGTCCACGTTAACCCTGATGTTTTAACTTTGTATTAACGCGACTATACGTCCCGGAGTTTATCCAGTTGAAATGACGAATTGGAATGAGTAGTTACCGAATGGAATAACGGGACCGCAAAGCACAGAACAATTTGATCTTAACAGATGAATTTTAATGGCTTTTTCGTGAGCAGGCTCACATATTAATCAACACCGCTCAGGCAGCAAAAGCAGATAACTGCCCGCTCCAGGCCAGTCTCTCGCTGAAGCGCCCGGCGAGCGCGGCGAATCCCTGATTCTGCGCAGCGTTCACCAGGGCAAAAAGGCTATAATGCGCCCGGCATGACTGGCCCGGAGCCGCACGCTGATCGGCCCCGGATAATATAGAAAAAGGATGCACTATGTTTGGTCCCCTCTGGCTGAGGGTCGCGACAGTTCTGACTGGCGCACTCATTTCCCCGCTGGCACTCGCCAGCCCGCCTGGCCATTTCGCCGAGCAGCAGATCCGGCATATCGCCACCTATTACCCTGGCCGGATGAGCGGCAGTCCGGCGGAACTGATGGCGGCTGATTATCTGCGACAGCAATTCAGCGCGCTCGGTTTTAAGACCAATACCCGCCAGTTCAACACCGGCTATCACTGGCAGGAAGAGGATGGCTCGTTACGCTGGCACAAGCTAACGGCCACCTCAGTGATTGCGGCGCAGGCGGGCAGCGTGCCGCAGGAGATCCTGATCGTCGCGCATCTGGATACCTGGACGCCGCAGAACAGCAGCGAGTCCCATCGCAACCTCGGCGGTCTGCGCTTGCAGGGCGTTGATGATAACGCCTCCGGGCTGGGGGTGATGCTGGAACTGGCGCAGCAGCTGAGCCGGAAACCGCTGCACTACGGCGTGCGCTTTGTGGCGCTGAGCGCCGGCGAGAGCGCGCTGCACGGCATGGAAGACTACGTTGAGCGGATGAGCCAGCGTGAGAAGCAGAACACCCTGCTGGTCGTCGACCTGAACAGCTTGATCACCGGCGAACGCCTCTATTTTGACAGCGGCGTAAATACGCCGCTGCCGGTGCGTAAGCAGACCCGCGATCGCGCCCTGTCACTGGCTCGCCAGCTCGGGATCGCCGCTGCCACGCATCGTCAGAACCCCAAAGGGCTTAACGCATTCGACAGCGCCGGTTTTCCGCTGCTGGATGTCACCGCCAGCAGCGGGACGCCGGGCAGCAAAGAGGGCGAACCGCAGCGTCATCGCAGCCGCCACTTTCCAGAGGGCACCACCCGCCATCAGACTGACCGGGATAATCTGAGCTATCTTGACCGCTGGCTGCCCGGCCAGATCACGCAGCGAACCCGCGACTGTGTCAGCGTGCTGCTGCCGCTGCTCAGCGAACTGACCAACCCCCGCGTATAAGGATTGAGTATGTATATTGTTTCTCTCGACTATTTCCGGCCGATAGCAGAGGTGGAAGCGCTGCTGCCCGCCCATATCGCCTGGCTGGATCGCTATTTCGCGGCAGATTTTTTTATTGCCGCAGGACGAAAAGATCCGCGCACCGGCGGGATATTACTGGTCAGGGAGATGGAACGGGAACGGCTGGATGCGCTGCTGGCGGAGGACCCTTTTGTCGCCGTGGCGCACTATGAGGTGACGAAAGTGGATGTCACCCGTGCAGCAGAAAGGTTTGCAGAGTTAAAAGGGATCTAGCCTGGACCGCTCTGCCCGCTGGCTGGCAGAGCGGTCGGATCTGACACTTAACCTTCGTGCAGACCACACTCGCGCTTGAGACCGAAGAAGCGGGTCTCTTCTTCTGCCATACCCGGCTCCCACTTGCGGGTGGTGTGCGTATCGCCCACCGAAAGATAGCCTTCATCCCACAGCGGATGGTACTTCAGCTTATGCTGTTCCAGGTACTGATGAATCTGGCGGTTATCCCAGTCGATAATCGGCAGCAGCTTAAACACACCACGCTGCACGCCCAGCACCGGCAGATTCGCCCGGCTGCCGGACTGGTCGCGGCGCAAACCGGCAAACCAGGTCTGCGCGCCCAGACTTTCGATGGCGCGATTCATCGGCTCGACTTTATTAATCTCATTGTACTTCTCAATCCCCTCGACGCCCTGCTCCCACAGTTTGCCATAGCGCGCTTCCTGCCAGGCCGGTGAGGTTTCGGCGCGAAACACCTTGAGGTTGAGATTGAGCTGGTCCGCCAGCTCATCAATAAAACGATAGGTCTCCGGGAAGAGATAGCCGGTATCGGTCAGGATCACCGGAATATCGGGCTGCTGACGTGTCACCAGATGCAATGACACCGCGGCCTGAATGCCGAAGCTGGAGGAGAGTACATAGGCACCCGGCAGATTCTCCAGCGCCCAGCTGACCCGCTCTTCCGCCGAAGACTTCTCCAGCTGCGCGTTGGTCGCCGCCAGCGCCATCGCGCGCTGGACTTTGGACATCTCATTCAGTGCTGCGAGGTCAGGATGACTCATTTTGCCTCCTCCCAAAAGTCGCGTGCCGGGTCCAGCACCGGCGCAACAATGCCTGCGCGGATGGTGAAGTCACCAAAGCCTTCTGCGGCCTGGCGCTCGGTGGCCCAGCGTCCCACCAGCTCATCAATGGTGGAGAGGATTTCGCTTTCGGTAATGTTTTCACGATACATGCGCGGAATGCGTGTGCCGATGCGGTTTCCGCCCAGGTGCAGGTTGTAGCGGCCTGGCGCTTTGCCCACCAGACCCAGCTCAGCCAGCATGGCACGGCCACAGCCGTTAGGACAACCGGTTACACGTAACACTATGTGCTCATCGCCGACGCCATGCGCGTGCATGATGCCCTCTACTTTGGTCACGAACGCGGGCAGGAAGCGCTCGGCTTCCGCCATCGCCAGCGGACAGGTCGGGAAGGCGACGCAGGCCATCGAGTTTTCACGCTGTGGCGTAACCTGATCCATCAGACCATGTGCGCGGGCAATCGCTTCAATCTGTGCTTTCTCGCTCTCCGGCACGCCCGCCACAATCAGGTTCTGATTGGCGGTCAGGCGGAAATCGCCCTGGTGGATTTTGGCAATTTCGGCGATGCCGCTTTTCAGCGGTCGGCCCGGATAGTCGAGCAGGCGACCATTCTCGATAAACAGCGTCAGGTGCCATTTATTGTCGATGCCCTTGATCCAGCCAATACGATCGCCACGGGTGGTGAACTCATAGGGGCGGATCGGCGCAAACGTCACGCCTGCACGTTTTTCAACTTCCGCTTTAAAGGTCTCGACGCCAACGCGCTCCAGGGTGTACTTGGTTTTGGCGTTTTTACGATCGGTACGGTTCCCCCAGTCGCGCTGGGTCGTCACCACCGCCTCGGCCACGTCGAGGATCTTCTCAACCGGGAAGTAACCAAATTCGCTGGCGGTGCGCGCGTAGGTCGCCTTGTTGCCATGCTCAATCGACAGCCCGCCGCCCACCAGCAGGTTAAAGCCCACCAGCTTGCCGTGCTCAGCCACCGCGATGAAGTTCAGGTCGTTGGCGTGCAGATCCACATCGTTATGCGGCGGGATCACCACGGTAGTTTTAAACTTACGCGGCAGATAGGTCTCACCGAGGATCGGCTCTTCGTCAGTGGTCGCCACTTTCTCCTGATCCCACCAGATCTCCGCATAGGCGCGGGTGCGTGGCAGCAGATGCTCAGAGAGTTTCTTCGCCCACTCGTAGGCTTCCTGATGCAGTTCGGACTCCACCGGGTTGGAGGTACAGAGTACGTTACGGTTCACATCGTTGGCGGTCGCCAGCGCGTCCAGCCCCACTTCGTGCAGCATCTGGTGCGTCGGCTTCACGTTCTTTTTCAGAATGCCGTGAAACTGGAAGGTCTGACGGTTAGTCAGACGGATGCTGCCATAAATAGTTTTGTCGGTGGCAAATTTGTCGATGGCCAGCCACTGGGTCGGCGTAATGATGCCGCCCGGCAGTCGGCAGCGCAGCATCATGGCGTGGCGCGGCTCCAGCTTCTGCTCCGCACGTTCGGCACGGATGTCGCGATCGTCCTGCTGGTACATGCCGTGGAAACGGATCAGCAGGAAGTTGTCGCCGGTAAAGCCGCCGGTCAGACCCTCTTCCAGATCTTCTTTGATGGTGCCGCGCAGATAGTTGCTCTGCTTCTTCAGACGCTCAGCGTCCGTTAATTTGCCTTCAACAACCAGCGGTCCAGGGTGTTTGTCACTCATTAGTAAACGTCTCGCTGATAACGGCGCTCAATGCGCAGCTCACTTAAAAATTCGTCGGCCGCTTCACGATCCATTCCGCCGTGTTCGACCACCACATCGAGCAAAGCCTGCTCGACGTCTTTCGCCATCCGATTGGCGTCGCCACAGACATACAGATGCGCGCCCTCTTCGATCCAGCGCCACACTTCCGCCCCTCTGGCGCGGATCTTATCCTGTACGTAAATCTTCTCAGCCTGATCGCGTGACCAGGCGAGATCGATATGGGTCAGCAGGCCATCTTTGACATATTTCTGCCACTCCACCTGATAGAGAAAATCGTCGGTGAAATGCGGATTGCCGAAGAACAGCCAGTTTTTGCCGCTGGCACCGTCGTTATCGCGCTGCTGCATAAAGGCGCGGAACGGCGCGATGCCGGTGCCCGGTCCAATCATAATCACCGGCGCGTCAGGATTGGCGGGCAGGCGGAAGTTATCGTTATGCTCGATAAACACCCGCACTTCCCCCTCTTCTTCGATGCGATCGGCCAGCCAGGTCGAAGCCCCGCCGCCGCGCTGACGACCTTCAATATCAAAGCGTACTGCACCAACGGTAATATGCACTTCAGTATCGGTTTCCGCCTGCGAGGAGGCGATGGAGTAGAGGCGCGGCGTCAGCGGACGCAGCAGGCCAGCCAGCTGCTCTGCGCTCAGCTCCGCCGGTGCCAGACGGATCATGTCGACAATCGGATAGCGCTGCGCATACTGTTGCAGCCGGGCTTTATCATCCACCAGCGACAGCAGCTCCGCGTCGCGCGACAGCTGGGCGTAGTTCGCGACAATCTGCGCCGTATTGACCATCAGCTCAAAATGTTTTTGCAGCGCTTCGGCCAGCGGCAGGGTGGTACCCTGAATCTCTACCGGCTCGTCGCCCTTCAGCCAGACCAGCTCCAGCAGTTCGCTGACCAGCGCCGCGTCGTTTTCATACCAGACGCCCAGCGCATCGCCGGGCTGATAGCGCAGACCGGAGTCACCGAGATCGATTTCGATATGGCGCACATCTTTGTCGGAATCACGCCCGGTAATTTTCTGATTCACTGACAGCGCGGCGCTGAGCGGTGATTCTTTAGTATAGGGACTGGTGGTGACTTCATTAACGCTACCGGCTGCCGTGGCAGCGGCCTGCGCCGGCGATTCAGCCGGAACGCGCTGCTTTAAAATCTCTGTCAGCGCGCTGCGCCAGGCGGTGGCCTGCTCGGCATACTCTACGTCGGCATCGACGCGATCCAGCAGCCGCTCAGCGCCCAGCTCGGCCAGCCGGTTATCAAAATCTTTACCCGCCTGGCTGAAGAATTCATAAGAGGTGTCGCCGAGACCAAAGACCGCAAAGGCGGCACCGGCCATTTTCGGCGCTTTTTTCGACATCAGAAATTTATGCAGCGCGACAGCCTCTTCCGGCGGTTCGCCTTCGCCCTGGGTGGAGGTGACCACCACCAGCATTTTCTCCTGACCGATCTGTTTGAACTTGTAATCCCCGGCATTCACCAGGTTGACGTTCAGCTTCGCGGCCAGCAGATCATCGCGCAGCTGCTCGGCCAGACGGCGGGCGTTGCCGGTCTGTGACGCAGAGAGCAGCGTAATAGCGGGCGCTTCGGCGGCGACCGGCGCTGGCGCAGTGGCCACGGCGCTACCCGGCGTCTGTTCTACCCTGCCCCAGAAATAACCTGACAGCCACGCCAGTTGAGTCGGGGAATAATCTGTCGTCGCCGCCTGTAAGCGAGCGAGTTGCTCCGGGGAGAGCGGAAGCATTGAACCTGGGGCCTGAGTCGTCATCGCGTTAAAAATTCCAGTATCAGAAGTCCGGACCGTAAAGTGGCGGAAGAGTACGTAGGTTACCGGTCTGTATATTAACGATTAAATACACCTTCGACATATCAAATAACCAAAATGACTAAATGGTTTTTCAGGTAGGGTTAATCGACAAAAGTGGTAAGCAAAGCGGCGATATATCAGTTAATTAGCTGTTACCCGGCAGGCTGGCGGGAGACAAAAGGCGCGCCCGGTGCTGAACGGGTGCGAAAAAAGCGGTTATCAGGTAGAATCCAGCGGTTTTTTAATGTCTGAGAACCACTATGTCTACCACCTTGTTTAAAGAGTTCCAGTTCGAAGCCGCGCACCATCTTCCTCATGTGCCGGCCGGACACAAATGCGGCCGCCTGCACGGTCATTCGTTTCTGGTGCGTCTGGAAATTACCGGCGAAGTGGATGCGCATACCGGTTGGGTCATGGATTTTGCTGAACTGAAAGCGGCCTTTAAGCCGGTTTACGATCGGCTTGACCACTACTATCTGAATGATATTCCTGGCCTGGAAAATCCCACCAGCGAAGTGCTGGCAAAGTGGATCTGGGAGCAGATGAAGCCGAAGCTGCCGCTGTTAAGCGCGGTGATGATCAAAGAAACCTGCACTGCCGGCTGCGTTTACCGCGGCTAACGCTGTCGGATCGAATCCCTCGATCCGACACCCTTCTCTCTGCTGGCGGACGTGCTGCCGCTGCGCATCAGGCGATATTCAGATACTTATGGGTCTGCATCGACAGACGCCAGTTACGGGCAATGCAGGTCTCAATGCAGAGCCGGGTCGCGTCATCTTTACGGCTAATCGGCTGTAGCGCGATGATGCGCGATTTGCTGTCATTAATGCCAGCCAGCAGCTGATCCAGCGCCTCCACATCACGCTGGCGAGCGACCGGATGCTTGATCTCATCTGCCCGGTTCAGCGCCTGCGGCAGCACATCGTAGCCGCCACGCATATTAACCTTCGGCGAAACCGTCACCCAGGTCTGTTCGGAACAGCGAATCTCATGGGTGCCGCTGGTCTCAATCTGGCACTGAAAACCCTGCTGCTCCAGCATGGTGGTTAGCGGACGCAGATCGTAAATCGCCGGTTCACCGCCGGTGATCACCACATGACGCGCGGTCCAGCCCTGCTGCTCAATGGCGTGAAGCAGAGTCGATGCGTCGGCATCGCCCCAGGCGTCACTCTCCACCGTCTTGATCAAAATATCGCCCAGCGACGTCTCCCGATCTGCCCGCTTTTCCCAGGTGTGTTTGGTATCGCACCAGCTACAGCCCACCGGACACCCCTGTAAACGGATGAAGATGGCAGGCACGCCGGTGTAATAACCTTCGCCCTGGAGCGTCTGGAACATTTCGTTAATCGGGTATTGCATTACGGACTCGCTAGAAAAAAACAGGGCGCTGATTATGGCAGATTTATCGCGCAGCTCAACCTCGTGTTGTGCCTTTTGCCCCCGCTAAACCCTGGCCGGTAACAGCCAAAGCCGCGCAAGGGACAAAATTTTTGAACAACGCAAAGCGTTGGCCCGTTAACGGGCGCACCTCAGGGATGAGGTGCGTAATCGCGCGGGCCGGGCTGGCAGGGATGCCGCTTTTGCGTCTTTGCGATCGGGCCTTGCCATCCGCGGCGGCACGGCCCCACCAACAAAGCAGCACCGTTTACCAACAAAAAGCCCCGCACAAGGCGGGGCTTCAGAAGCCGGTGATGTCACTTAGCGCGACATCAACGCGCGGTCATTACTGACCTTTAACTTCTTTCAGACCGTTGAATGGCGCTTTTGAACCCAGCGCTTCTTCGATACGGATCAGCTGGTTGTACTTAGCAACACGGTCAGAACGGCTCATTGAACCGGTTTTGATCTGGCCCGCTGCGGTACCTACCGCCAGGTCAGCGATGGTCGCATCTTCGGTTTCGCCTGAACGGTGAGAGATCACGGCAGTGTAGCCCGCGTCTTTCGCCATTTTGATCGCTGCCAGAGTTTCGGTCAGAGAACCGATCTGGTTGAATTTGATCAGAATGGAGTTAGCGATACCTTTATCGATACCTTCTTTCAGGATCTTGGTGTTGGTCACGAACAGGTCGTCACCCACCAGCTGGATTTTGTCGCCCAGCACTTTGGTCTGGTAAGCGAAGCCATCCCAGTCAGATTCGTCCAGGCCATCTTCGATAGAAACGATCGGATACTGCTTAGTCAGATCTTCCAGGAAGTGGGTGAACTCTTCAGAAGTGAACGCTTTACCACCTTCACCGGCCAGAACGTATTTGCCATCTTTGTAGAACTCAGAGGCCGCACAGTCCATCGCCAGGGTGATGTCTTTGCCCAGCTCGTAACCTGCTGCTTTTACCGCTTCCGCGATAACAGCCAGTGCTTCGGCGTTAGAACCCAGGTTTGGCGCATAGCCACCTTCGTCACCAACAGCGGTGTTCATGCCTTTGCTTTTCAGCACTTTCGCCAGGTTGTGGAATACTTCAGAACCCATGCGGATCGCTTCTTTCACGCTTGAAGCGCCAACTGGCTGGATCATGAACTCCTGGATGTCGACGTTGTTGTCGGCATGCTCGCCACCGTTGATGATGTTCATCATTGGCAGTGGCATAGAGTATTTGCCTGGGGTGCCGTTCAGTTCAGCGATGTGCTCATACAGTGGCTGACCTTTAGAGGCCGCAGCCGCTTTCGCCGCCGCCAGTGAAACCGCCAGAATGGCGTTAGCACCGAATTTAGATTTGTTCTCAGTACCGTCCAGGTCGATCATGATTTTATCGATGTTCGCCTGATCTTTCGCGTCTTTGCCTTTTACCGCTTCAGCAATCGGACCGTTTACCGCAGCAACGGCTTTAGTTACGCCTTTGCCCAGGAAACGTGATTTGTCACCGTCACGCAGTTCCAGCGCTTCGCGTGAACCGGTAGAGGCACCTGATGGCGCGGCAGCCAGACCCACGAAACCGCCTTCCAGATGCACTTCAGCTTCAACAGTCGGGTTACCACGTGAGTCGATAATTTCGCGACCGATGACTTTTACGATTTTGGACATTACGATTTTCCTCAGTACAAGTTAGTCAATCCTAAGACAAACAACGCGCGAAAAGTTCGCGCGCTGCTTGAGAAACTTACTTCGCTAAACGCTTCTGATGCTCCTGCGCGGCTTTAACAAAGCCGGCAAACAGCGGATGGCCATCGCGTGGGGTCGAGGTAAACTCAGGGTGGAACTGGCAGGCCACAAACCACGGATGGTTCGGCAGCTCGATAATCTCAACCAGTTGATCATCACCAGAGCGACCTGCTACGCGCAGACCGGCTGCTTCAATCTGCTTTAACAGCATATTGTTTACTTCATAGCGGTGACGATGGCGTTCAACGATGGTGTCACTGCCATACAGCTGGTGAACCAGGCTGCCTGGGGTCAGCTGACACTGCTGGCTGCCGAGGCGCATGGTGCCGCCCAGATCGCTCTGCTCGCTGCGTACTTCAACGTTGCCATTTTCGTCACGCCATTCGGTGATTAACGCCACCACCGGGTATTTACAGTCTGGCACAAATTCCGTGGAGTTGGCGTCCGCCATCCCCGCGACGTGGCGGGCAAACTCCATCAGCGCCACCTGCATACCCAGACAGATACCGAGATAAGGCACGTTGTTTTCACGGGCGTACTGCGCCGTCATCAGCTTGCCTTCAACACCACGGTAACCGAAACCGCCTGGGATCAGAATCGCATCCAGATCTTTCAGTAATTCGACACCGCGGGATTCCACATCCTGCGAATCGATCAGCTTGATATTCACAGTCACACGGTTTTTCAGGCCACCGTGCTTCAGCGCCTCAATCACCGACTTATAGGCATCCGGTAATTCAACATACTTGCCCACCATCCCGATGGTGATCTCACCGCCTGGATTAGCTTCCTGATAAATCACCTGCTCCCACTCGGCCAGATTGGCTTCCGGGGCGTTCAGATTGAAACGCTTGCAGATATAGTCATCCAGGCCCTGCGATTTCAGCATGCCTGGGATCTTGTAGATGGAATCAACGTCCTTCAGCGAGATAACCGCTTTTTCCGGCACGTTACAGAACAGGGCGATCTTGGCGCGTTCGTTGGCCGGTACGGCACGGTCAGAACGGCAAATCAGCACGTCTGGCTGGATACCAATCGACAGCAGCTCTTTCACCGAGTGCTGAGTCGGTTTGGTTTTCACTTCACCGGCAGCGGCCATGTAAGGCACCAGCGTCAGGTGCATATACATGGTGTGTTCGCGACCCACATCCACGGCCATCTGGCGAATCGCTTCCAGGAACGGCAGTGATTCAATATCCCCTACCGTGCCGCCGATTTCGACCAGCACCACATCATGACCTTCACCGCCTTCAATAATGCGCTCTTTGATGGCGTTGGTGATGTGCGGGATAACCTGAATGGTGGCGCCCAGATAGTCGCCGCGGCGCTCTTTGCGCAGCACTTCTGAGTAGATACGGCCAGTGGTGAAGTTGTTACGACGCGACATTTTGGTGCGGATGAAGCGCTCATAGTGACCCAAATCGAGATCGGTTTCGGCCCCATCGTCAGTGACGAAAACTTCACCGTGCTGCGTCGGGCTCATGGTGCCCGGATCGACGTTGATATACGGGTCCAGCTTCATGATGGTCACGTTCAGACCACGGGCTTCGAGAATGGCTGCGAGGGAGGCGGCGGCAATGCCTTTACCCAGAGAGGATACGACCCCGCCGGTCACAAAAATATAATTCGTTGTCATGCTGAACCTGAGAGTTTAGGTTTAAAGACGGTGGAATAACCAGGACGGGAAAACAGTATACTGGAAACCGCTATCAGCCACAATTGATGAATCATTGCCATCCTCCAACGCATTGCCGCGACTAACATAGCGGATAGCCGTGAATGAAATGTTGATGTGCGTCACAAAGTTGTCGCCGCGCTGAATCGTGTAAGCGCAAGCGACGACTTTATGCGCAGCGCTGGAATAATCAGCACTTCTCGCCCGATTTGACCTGCTGCCAGGCCGCTTCCATCTGCTCCAGCGTGGCGCCTGGCATGCTCAGCCCCTGCGCGGCGATGATCGCTTCAACCTGACGGAAGCGGCGCTCGAACTTGTCATTCGCCTTTTGCAGTGCGGTTTCCGCTTTGCTGCCAAGATGACGCGACAGGTTCACCGTGGCGAACAGCAGATCGCCAATCTCCTCTTCCAGCTTCTCCTCGTCCACCACGCTCTGCTGCGCTTCGTGCATCACTTCATCGATCTCTTCATGCACTTTCGCCACCACCGGCCCCAGCGTGGTCCAGTCGAAGCCGACGTTGTGACAACGCTTCTGGATCTTGTGGGCGCGCATCAGCGCCGGCAGTGCGCGGGGAATGTCATCCAGCGCCGAATGCTGCGCCTTATCGGCCCGCTCAGCGCTTTTTATCGCCTCCCAGTTTTTCAGCACCTCGCTGCTGGTTTCCGCGGTGGCGTCGCCAAAAATATGGGGATGACGGCGCTCCAGCTTGTCGCTGATGGCGTGGCAAATATCCTCAAAGTTAAAGCGATCCTGCTCGCTGGCCATCTGCGCGTAAAACACCACCTGAAACAGCAGGTCGCCCAGTTCGCCGCGCAGATCGTCAAAATCTTCGCGCTGAATGGCGTCCAGCACTTCATAGGTCTCTTCCAGCGTATAGGGCGCGATGGTGGCGAAGGTCTGCTCGCGATCCCACGGACAGCCGTGTTGCGGATCGCGCAGCGTTTTCATTATGCCCAGCAGGCGCTCAATAGCGTTCATTCAGGAGGGTCCTTTGCGTTTGGAATTCAGGAGACAGGACGCGGGCACGAAAAGCGATGCGCGCCCTGCCGGCGCCATAAATGGTGCCCGGCAGGACGACCAGAGAGACTCTCCGCGCAACCGCATCCCTGTCAGTTGCATGACTGCCTGCATGATGACTAGTGCAGGCGGCGGGCGTCAATAATATCAGAGACCTGATTCAGCCGCGCCAGTACGCGACCCAGCACCTGATGGTTGTAGATCTCAATATCCATATCGATGGTCGCCAGCTGCTTTTTGGTGTCACTGCGGCTTGAGACGCCCAGCACATTGACCTTCTCGTTGGCGAGAATGGTGGTGATGTCGCGCAGTAAGCCGCTGCGATCGTTGGCGGTGACGCGCACCACCAGCGAGTAACCGCTGGAGTAGCTCTCGCCCCACACCGCATCGACGATCCGTTCCGGCGCGTGCGAAATCAGTTCAGCCAGCTGGTCACAGTCGGCGCGGTGAATCGAGATGCCGCGCCCCTGGGTGATAAAGCCAACAATATCGTCGCCCGGAATCGGCTGGCAGCAGCGGGCGATGTGATGCATCAGGTTGCCCACGCCTTCCACCACCACCCGGCCGCTCTCTTTGCGCGACGGCGGCGTGTAAGATTTCTGGGTCAGCTGACGCAGCGCTTCACGATCTTCCTCTTCGGCGCTCGGCTTGTTCAGCTTCGCCTGAAGGAAATTGACCATCTGGTTAAGGCGAATATCGCCGCCGCCAATCGCCGCCAGCAGCTCCTCCAGCGAGGTGACGTTGTAGCGCGGCAGCAGCAGTTTTTCCGCTTCACGCAGGCTGATGTCCAGCTGATTCAGTTCGTTATCCAGAATCTGGCGGCCCGCGATAATGTTCTTGTCGCGATCCTGCTTACGGAACCAGTTGTGGATCTTCGAGCGGCCGCGGCTGGTGGTGATATAGCCGAGATTCGGATTGAGCCAGTCGCGGCTCGGGTTCGGCTGCTTCTGGGTGATCACCTCAACCTGGTCTCCCATCTGCAACTGGTAGGTGAACGGCACGATGCGGCCACCAATTTTCGCGCCGATGCAGCGGTGGCCGATGTCGCTATGGATATGGTAAGCAAAGTCGAGCGGCGTCGAACCGGCGGGCAGATCGACCACGTCGCCTTTCGGCGTAAAGACGTAGACCCGATCGTCAAACACCTGGCTACGCACCTCCTCCAGCAATTCGCCGGAGTCCGCCATCTCTTCCTGCCAGCTGATCAGCTTACGCAGCCAGGCGATGCGCTCTTCATGACCGGCGGCACCGCGCGCGCTGCCCGCGGTGGGGCCCTCTTTATATTTCCAGTGCGCCGCTACGCCCAGCTCGGCATCTTCATGCATCTGGCGGGTACGGATCTGGATCTCCACCGTTTTACCCTGCGGCCCCAGCACCACCGTGTGGATGGACTGATAGCCGTTGGGTTTAGGGTTGGCGACATAGTCATCAAACTCGCTGGGCAGATGGCGGTATAGGGTATGCACTGTGCCCAGCGCGCCATAACAATCCTGTAGACGGTCGGCGACGATACGCACCGCCCGCACGTCAAACAGCTCATCAAAGGCCAGCGACTTCTTCTGCATCTTGCGCCAGATGCTGTAGATATGTTTCGGCCGCCCATAGACTTCGGCACGCACGCCCTCTTTGGCCATCTCTTTGCGCAGGTTGCTGACGAAGTTGTCGATATACTGCTCACGGTCGATGCGCCGCTCATGCAGCAATTTGGCGATGCGCTTATATTCGTCGGGATGGAGGTAGCGGAAGCAGTAATCTTCCAGCTCCCATTTGAGCTGACCAATGCCAAGCCGGTTAGCCAGCGGCGCGTAAATATTGGTGCTCTCTTTGGCGGCCAGTACCCGCTCATCTTCCGGCGCGTCTTTCATTTCGCGCAGGTTCATGATGCGTTCAGCCAGCTTCAGCACCACGCAGCGGAAATCTTCCACCATCGCCAGCAGCATCCGGCGGACATTATCCACCTGCTCCGAGGCCATGGAGTCGTTGTGGATCGCTTTCAGCTGGCGGATGGCGTCCATGTCGCGCACGCCATGCACCAGCGAGACGATCCCTTTGCCGACCGCGGTTTCCAGCTCCTCTTCACTGACGACTTCATCGTTCGCCAGCGGGAAAATCAGCGCCGCGCACAAACTCTCAATATCCATGCTGAGCATCGAGAGGATTTCGACCATCTCAATGCCGCGCCACAGCAGCAACGATTGTTCAGGGTGGCCCTGAGTTTGCGCTTCACAGTAGCGCCAGGTATCGGCGACACGTTGACATGATTGCGGGTTAGCAATACCGAGACTGGCGATCCACTGGTCGAGGGCGAAATCCCCCTCAGTATTTAAATGCGCACTTCTGACCGCAACCATAATCTCTCCTGCACCACGACGTAGCCCATCGCTTATGTTTTTCTGAACAGCACCATGGATTCGAGATGACGGGTATGAGGAAACATATCCAGCATCGCGACCCTTTCCAATTGGTAGCCCGCTGACAGCAATGTCTGGCTGTCGCGCGCGAGTGTGGCTGGATTACACGACACATAGACGACGCGGTGCGGTGCAAGTTTAACCACATGCGCCATCACACCCGCCGCCCCGGCGCGCGCCGGATCGAGTAATACCTTGTTAAACCCCTGTGCCGCCCACGGCTGGCCCGACACATCTTCCTCCAGATTATGCTGGAAAAAGCTGACATTTTTAAGATTATTCAAATCAGCATTATACGCTGCCTGCCGCACTAATGCTGCTACCCCCTCCACACCAACCACATTTTGTACGAATAATCCTACAGGTAATGTGAAGTTTCCCATGCCGCAAAACAGGTCCAGTACCCGGTCTTCCGGTTGCAGATCGAGCCAGGCTATCGCCTGCGCCACCATCTGCTGGTTAACCGCATCGTTAACCTGAATAAAGTCCTGTGGGCTGAAGGTTAGCTTAAGTTGATGAGATTGGTAAAACGGCGTCGCCGCCGTGACCGGTGTTAACGATCCCGTGCCCTCATCCAGTAACAGCATGAGCTGATGCTTATGCGAAAACTGTTCCAGTTTTTCACGATCGTCCGCTGATAACGCATCAAGATGGCGCAGCACCATCAGCGGGCCATTGTCCGCCAGCACCAGCTCCACATGGCCGAGACGCCTGACAGCCTGTAACCCACTCAGGCAGTGGTGCAGCGGCAGCAGCAATGCCTCCAGTTCGGGCACCAGAATGGGGCACTGCTGAATATCGACCAGATCGTTGCTCGCTTCCTGACGAAATCCCATCAGCAACCGCTGCGATCTGTTGTGCCATTGCAGACCGAGCCGGGCGCGGCGGCGATAGCCCCAGGGCTGACCGGCGATCACTTCATCCACCGCCACCGGCTGGCCGGCGGCCTGACTCAGCATCCGGCTCAGCGCCTGGGCTTTGCTCTGCTGTTGCAGCGGCTCAGCCACATGCTGCTGCTGGCAGCCGCCGCAGCGCGTGTAGTGCGGGCAGCGCGGCGTCACGCGCGCCGGACTATGGCTGAGCAGCCGTGTCACTTTCGCCCGGGCAAAATGACGTTTATCCTCTGTCAGCGTGATTTCCGCCTCTTCACCCGGCAGCGCACCGGTGACAAACAGGGTTTTGCCCTTGTGACGCGCCACGCCCTGACCAAAGGGATCAAGCTCTTCAATGGTGACTGTCAGCCGTTGTTGCCTCGTCACGCGCTGTTTTGCAGCGTAAAATTGCGCCATAGTGTGATAATTCTCTTTACTGAAAACGATGTGCACCGATTTGCCGACAGAATGCACAGGGACGTTAATGCCGGAGTAGCCAGGCGACTATTATGACCAAATACAGCCTGCGGGCGCGAATGATGATTTTAATACTGGCCCCCACGCTGATGGTGGGCCTGCTGCTCAGCTCATTTTTTGTGATACATCGCTATAACGAACTGCAACGTCAGGTGATCGATGCGGGGGCGAATATCATCGAACCGCTGGCGATCTCCAGCGAATACAGCATGACCTGGCATAACCGCGACCGGATGCGTGAACTGGTCAGCCTGCTGCACCGCCGCCACTCCGGCATCGTGCGGGCGATCTCGGTGTTTGACAATCAGAACCAGCTCTATGTCACCTCCAACCACAAGCAGAACCTCAGCCTGCCGGAACAGCAGGATATTCGCGCCCTGTCCGACGACGTTTCGATGGAGCGGCATGGCAGCATTCTGATCCTGCGCACCCCAATCACCGCCGAACGCTACGACGCAGATGAGGTGCCCGGTGACGATGCCAAGCCCGCCGGCAATCCGCTCGGCTATGTGGCGATTGAACTGGATCTGCAATCGGTGCGGCTGCAACAGTATAAAGAGGTGTTTGTCGCCACGCTGATGCTGCTGTTCTGCCTCTGTCTGGCGATGCTGTTTGCCTACCGCCTGATGCGCGATGTCACCGGCCCGATCCGCAATATGGTCACCACCGTCGACCGCATCCGGCGCGGCCAGCTCGACAGCCGGGTCGAGGGCTATATGCTGGGGGAACTCAGCATTCTGAAAAACGGCATCAACGCGATGGCGATGTCGCTGACCGCCTATCACGAAGAGATGCAGCACAACATCGATCAGGCGACCTACGATCTGCGGGAGACGCTGGAGCAGCTGGAGATTCAGAACGTCGAGCTGGATCTGGCGAAGAAACGCGCCCAGGAAGCGGCGCGTATCAAGTCGGAGTTTCTGGCCAATATGTCCCATGAGCTGCGGACGCCGCTTAATGGCGTGCTGGGCTTTACCCGCCAGATGCTGAAAACCCAGCTGCGCACCACCCAGCGCGACTACATGCAGACCATTGAGCGTTCCGCCAATAACCTGCTCAGCATCATCAATGATGTGCTCGACTTCTCGAAACTGGAAGCGGGCAAGCTGATGCTGGAGGCGATCCCCTTCCCGCTGCGCGCCACGCTGGATGAGACGCTGGTGCTGCTGGCCCCCTCGGCCCACGACAAAGGGCTGGAGCTGACGGTGGTGTGTGACAGCAGCGTGCCGGACAACGTGATTGGCGATGCGCTGCGCCTGCAACAGATTCTGATCAACCTGATTGGTAACGCCATTAAATTCACCGAGCAGGGGCATATCGGCCTGCGGGTTGGTCAGCGGGTGATCACCCAGTCGCGGGTGGAGCTGGAGATCCAGGTGGAGGATAGCGGCATAGGCATCTCTGAACAGCAGCAGACGCAGCTGTTTCAGGCGTTCCGTCAGGCTGACGCCAGCATCTCCCGCCGCCACGGTGGCACCGGGCTGGGGCTGGTGATCACCCAGAAGCTGGTGCGCGAGATGGGCGGCGAAATCAGCTTCAGCAGCCAGCCCGATCGCGGCTCCACCTTTGTGATCCGCGTGCAGCTCGATCTCAATCCTAACGCGCCCGGCATGCCGCGCGTGCTTGACGCGCTCTCCCATGCGCGCATCGCCTATGTCGAAGCGGATGCCACCGTTGCCCGCGCCGCGCTGGAGATGTTAAGCGCCACCCCGTTGCAGATCGACTACAGCGAAACGCTGGAGGGATTAAAAGAGCGCCACTATCCGCTGCTGCTGATGGCGATGCCGGTTACCATCAGCCAGCCTGAATTACTGGATGCCTCCCTGATTAACGCGCTGCTGGAGCGGGCGGACAATGTGCTGATGGCGCTGCCGAGCCCGATGATGCTGCTGTCTGATGAGCTGAAGGTGCGGGGAATTGACGGCTGTATCGCTAAGCCGATCTCCCTGACGCGCTTACTGCCGATGCTGCTGGATCTCCATACCCGTCAGATCAGCGAACTGCCGGTCTCACCCCGTCTGCCGCTGACCGTGATGGCGGTGGATGACAACCCGGCCAACCTCAAGCTGATTGGTGCCTTACTGGAGGAGCAGGTGCAGCATATCCTGCTGTGCAACAGCGCTGAACACGCCATCCGCGAAGCGCGCCAGCAGTCACTGGATGTGATCCTGATGGATATTCAGATGCCGGAGATCGATGGTATTCGCGCCAGCGAAATTATCCGTCGCCTGCCAAACCACGCCAACACGCCGATTGTGGCGGTGACCGCCCATGCGATTGACGGTGAGCGCGAGCATCTGATCAAAGCGGGCATGAACGACTACCTCGCCAAGCCTATTGATGAGAGCAAGTTAAGCCAGCTGCTGGCGCGCTATACGCCACCGCCGGTGGTGGCGGTGCCGGAACTGCCGCAGATCCTGCCGACGCTCGACTGGCAGCTGGCGCTGCGTCAGGCGGCCAATAAGCCCGACCTGGCACGGGATCTGCTGCGGATGCTGCTGGAGTTTTTACCGGAAGTGCACGCGAAGATGGCGCAGTTTATGTCCACCAACGAGGTCAACGCCCTGCGGGAGATCATCCATAAGCTGCACGGCAGCGCCAGCTACAGCGGCGTACCGCGCATGAAGCAGCTCTGTCATCAGCTGGAGCGAGAGCTGCATCAGGCCAGCGATATTGCCGCACTGGAACCGGAACTGCTGGAGTTACAGGATGAGATGGAGAACGTCGCCAGAGAAGCCCGGCGACTGTTAGAGGGCGGCTAAGCCGCCCGCAGGATCAATGGCGGTGAGATCAGGGCGCAGCACCGCCTGATAAAGAGAGCCAGCGCTGGCTGGCCCTCAGCTATTTAAACCCGCCCAGCTTCAGCGTGGCGGCCACGTTTCGCGCGGTCATTTCGACATTCTTTCCGGCGCTGGCCAGCGCCTCCTCCAGCGAGCAGATGCTATAGAGCACGCTGAACACCGCATCAATACCGTGCTGATGCACGACACCGACATCGGCCGTCAGACTGCCCGCAATGCCGATGACCGGTTTATTAAAGCGCTTTGCCACGCTGGCGACCCCGATCGGCACCTTGCCATTAATGCTCTGGCTGTCGATGCGCCCTTCCCCGGTAATCACCAGATCGGCATCTTTTACCTCTTCAGCCAGCCCCAGCGCTTCCGTCACAATCTCAATGCCGCGCCGCAGTTCCGCCTGACAAAACGCATGCAGCGCGGCACCCATACCGCCCGCCGCACCGCCGCCGGAGAGGGTTAACACATCCATATCGAGGTCGCGGCGGATAATCGCCGCGTAGTGCGCCAGCGCCTGATCGAGCTGCTCGACCAGCGCCGGGGTCGCCCCTTTTTGTGGGCCAAAAATCGCCGAGGCACCCTCTTTGCCGGTCAGCGGATTGGTGACATCACAGGCCACCTCAATGCGGCACTGATGAATACGGCTATCCAGCGCCGCAATATCAATTGTGGCGAGGTCGGTGAGCGCGCCACCGCCATAACCAATCTCGTTGCCTGCGGCGTCCAGCAGCCGGGCACCCAACGCCTGCACCATCCCGGCGCCGCCATCATTGGTGGCGCTGCCGCCGATGCCAATAATGATATGCCCGACGCCTTTATCCAGCGCATTCCTGATCAGCTCCCCGGTGCCATAGGAGGTGGTCACCAGCGGGTCGCGCTGCGCCGCAGGCACCCGCTCCAGCCCGCTGGCCGCCGCCATTTCGATATAGGCGGTACGCTCATCTCCCGACAGACCATAAAAGGCATCAACCGGCGAGCCCAGCGGCCCGGTCACCTTCAGCCTGACGATCTTTCCTTTCGTCGCCGCGACCATCGCTTCTACCGTGCCTTCGCCACCGTCGGCGACCGGTATCTTCACGTAGTGCGCATCGGGGAAAATGTCACGGAATCCCGCTTCAATCGCCGATGCCACATCCAGGGCGGATAAACTCTCTTTATATGAATCCGGTGCGATTACGATTTTCATAGGCAATCCGAGCGCAGTTGAGTAATTGAAATGCTCTGAAACCGGTCCGGCCTCCGCAGAGACCGGCTCCGGCTTTTAGCGGGCGATTTCAACCTTCGCTAACTTCTCATAATAGCAGGCCAGTGCGCTGTGGTCGGCAGAGCCCTGTCCGTCGTTACGCAGCGCCTGCATCATCTCCATCACCGCCGCCGTCAGCGGCAGATGCGCACCCAGGCTGTGCGACGTATCCAGCGCGTTCGCCAGATCTTTGATATGCAGGTCAATACGGAAACCGGGCTTGAAATTGCGGTCCATCACCATCGGCGCTTTGGCATCCAGCACCGTGCTGCCCGCCAGGCCGCCGCGAATTGCCTGATAAACTAAATCGGGACTGACGCCCGCTTTGGTCGCCAGAGAGAGCGCTTCCGACATGGCTGCGATATTCAGCGCCACAATCACCTGGTTCGCCAGTTTGGTGACGTTGCCCGCGCCGATGTCGCCGGTATGCACCACCGAGCCCGCCATCGCTTTCATGATGTCGTAGCAGTGATCAAATACCGCTTTGTCGCCACCCACCATTACTGAGAGCGTGCCTTCGATCGCTTTGGGTTCGCCGCCACTGACCGGCGCATCCAGCATTTTGATCCCTTTTTTCGCCAGCGCATCGTGCACTTCGCGGCTGGCCAGCGGCGCAATCGAACTCATGTCGATCACAATCAGCCCCGGCTTCGCCCCTTCGATAACGCCATTTTCGCCCAGGCAAACGTCGATAACCTGCGGCGAATTGGGCACCATGGTAATCACCACGTCGCACTGCTCAGCCACCTCTTTCGGCGATTTCGCCACGGTCGCGCCCAGCTCCGCCAGTTCCGCTTCAGTTTCTGCGTTGTGATCGCGCACCACCAGCGAATAACCGGCTTTCACCAGATTTTTACTCATTGGTTTGCCCATAATGCCCAGGCCGATAAATCCAATTTTCATTACGTTTCCCCTCAATTAATTAGCGCTTAAATTTGTCGCATAACGCCTGCGTGGCGTTACGGAATACACCGAGATCGCTGCCGACCGCGACAAAGGTGGCACCCCACTCCAGATAGCGACGCGCATCCGCTTCCACCGGTGCCAGAATGCCGCTCGGCTTACCGGCGGCTTTGGCACGTTCAAAAATGTGTTTAATCACTTTCAGCACGTCGGGATGCGCGGGCTGACCGAGGTAGCCCAGCGCCGCCGAGAGATCGCCCGGTCCGACAAAGATGCCATCAACGCCGTCAACGGCCACGATAGCGTCGATATTGTCGACCGCCTGCTGAGTTTCGATCTGCACCAGCACTGTGATGTTGTCATTGATGGTGCTGTTGTACTCCGGCAGGGTGCCGTACAGGTTGCTGCGGTGCGACACCGACACGCCGCGGATCCCGGCGGGCGGATAGCGGGTTGAGGCCACAGCCCGCCGCGCTTCCTCTTCAGTTTCGACAAACGGCACCAGGAAGTTGTAGAACCCGATGTCCAGCAGACGCTTAATGATCACCGGCTCATTGCAGGGCGGACGCACCACCGGCGCGCTGTGGCTGCCTTTCAGCGCCATCAGCTGCGGCACAAAAGTTGTGATGTCGTTGGGCGCGTGTTCCCCATCCAGCACCAGCCAGTCAAAACCGGCCAGTCCCAGAATTTCAGTGGAGATTGGGCTGGCCAGCGCACACCAGCTGCCAATCAGGGTGTCGCCCGCCAGTAAGCGACGACGAAATCCATTCGGCCAGGCTGCATTACTCATGGTTCTACTCCTGTGACGATGGCTCCGCAGCGGGAGCCAGAAAAGTTAACGTACCAGGCACGGACGTTTATTGTCGAAGGTCCATCCCGGTACTAAAAATTGCATCGCCTCGGCGTCGTTACGCGCACCCAGGCCCTGTTTCTGATAGAGCGCATTCGCCTGCATTACCTGGTCCATATCCAGCTCCACGCCAAGACCCGGCTTCTGCGGCACCTGCACCATGCCGCCTTTGATCTGGAACGGCTCTTTGGTCAGGCGCTGATTGCCCTCCTGCCAGATCCAGTGCGTATCGATGGCGGTGATTGCGCCCGGCGCAGCGGCGGCGACGTGGGTAAACATCGCCAGCGAAATGTCGAAGTGGTTATTGGAGTGCGAACCCCAGGTCAGGCCGAAGTCGTGACACATCTGCGCCACCCGCACCGAACCCTGCATGGTCCAGAAGTGCGGATCGGCCAGTGGAATGTCCACTGACTGTAACGACAGGGTGTGACCCATCTGCCGCCAGTCGGTGGCGATCATGTTGGTGGCGGTGGGCATCCCGGTGGCGCGGCGGAACTCCGCCATCACTTCGCGACCTGAGTAGCCCTGCTCGGCCCCGCAAGGATCTTCCGCGTAGGCCAGCACATCTTTCAGCTGTTTGCCGAGCATGATCGCTTCATTCAGCGACCAGGCGCCGTTGGGATCGAGGGTGATGCGCGCCTCAGGGAAGCGCTTCGCCAGCGCCGTGACGGCCTCAGCCTCTTCACCACCGCGCAGCACGCCGCCTTTCAGTTTGAAGTCGTTGAAGCCATATTTCTCATAGGCCGCTTCCGCCAGACGCACCACCGCATCGGGAGTGAGCGCCTCTTCATGGCGCAGACGATACCAGTCGCAGGGATCGCTCTGCTGCTGCTGATAGGGGAGCGAAGTTTTATTGCGATCGCCGATGTAGAACAGGTAGCCGAGCATCTCCACGCGATCGCGCTGCTGCCCGTCGCCCAGCAGTGAAGCGACGTTGACACCAAGATGCTGACCGAGCAGATCGAGCAGCGCCGCTTCAATGCCGGTCACCACATGAATGGTGGTGCGCAAATCAAAGGTCTGGGTGCCGCGTCCGCCCGCATCACGGTCGGCGAAGGTGCTGCGCACCAGGCTGAGAATATTTTTGTACTCACCAATGGTTTTGCCCGTCACCAGCGAGGCGGCATCTTCCAGCGTCTGGCGAATTTTTTCGCCGCCCGGAATCTCGCCCACGCCGGTATGGCCGGCGTTGTCTTTGATAATCACAATATTGCGGGTGAAAAACGGTGAGTGGGCGCCGCTGAGATTCAGCAGCATACTGTCGTAGCCGGCAACCGGGATCACCTGCATGGCGGTCACTTTAGGTGTTGAACTCATCTCCTGCTCCTTATGCTGTCGCGCGGCCAAATGCCGGGCGCTTGCGGTCAAATGTCCAGCCGGGGATCAGATACTGCATCGCGGTGGCGTCGTTTCGCGCACCCGCGGGCAGTGACTGATAAAGCTGATGGGCCTGGTGCACCTGATCCCAGTCAAGTTCAACGCCAAGGCCAGGCGCGTCCGGGACGGCAATTTTGCCGTTGCGGATTTGCAGCGGATTTTTGGTCAGGCGCTGGTTGCCCTCCTGCCAGATCCAGTGGGTGTCGATGGCGGTGGGATTGCCGGGCGCGGCCGCGCCGACATGGGTGAACATCGCCAGAGAAATATCGAAGTGGTTATTGGAGTGGCAGCCCCAGGTCAGGCCCCACTCGTCACAGAGCTGCGCGACCCGCACGGCGCCGCTCAGCGTCCAGAAGTGAGGATCGGCCAGCGGAATGTCGACCGCATTGAGCATCACCGCATGGTTCATCTCGCGCCAGTTGGTGGCGATCATGTTGGTGGCGACCGGCAGGCCGGTAGCGCGGCGGAACTCCGCCATCACTTCCCGCCCGGAATAGCCCTGCTCCGCGCCGCAGGGATCTTCGGCGTAGCTCAGCACATCCTGCATCCCTTTGCAGAGCGCTATCGCCTCATCCAGCAGCCAGGCACCGTTGGGATCGACCGTGATGCGGGCGTCGGGGAAGCGCTGTTTCAGCGCCGCGGCGGTGGCGATCTCCTGCTCGCCCGGCAGCACGCCGCCCTTGAGCTTGAAATCTTTAAAGCCATATTTATCCTGGGCCGCCTCTGCCAGCCGCACCACCGCCTCACTGGTCAGCGCTTCCTGATGCCGCAGGTGATACCAGTCGTGGCTCGCCTGCTCGCCACTCAGATAGGGCAGATCGGTTTTGCGGCGGTCGCCGAGATAGAACAGATAGCCCAGCACCGTCACTTCATCACGCTGTTTGCCCGGCCCCAGCAGTTCCGCGACCGGCACGCCCAGGCATTGCCCCAGCAGATCGAGCAGGGCGGCTTCCAGAGCGGCCACCGCATTGACCCGCAGCTCAAAGGTCCAGGCACCGTTACCAAAGGTGGTGAAATCAGCCGACTGATTACCTTTGTGCACCTGCTGCACCAGACGATTCATCCGGGCAATCTGCTGACCTTTTACCTGCGGGATCGCCGCCACCAGCGTCTGATAAATCGTGTCACCGCCGGGCGCTTCCCCGACGCCAGTGTGACCGGCGCTGTCGGTGAGCACCACAATATTGCGGGTAAAGCAGGCGTTGTGCGCGCCACCAATATTGAGCAGCATACTGTCGTACCCGGCGACCGGGATCACCTGCATATCGGTGATCACCGGCGAACTTTGCGTATTCATAATCTGTCCTTTTATGCCCTGGTTTTCAGTTCGACACGCTTGATGTCACCGGCAATGACCAGGAAGCTGAAGGCGGCGACAAAGGCGTGAATACCGACATAGACCAGCGCGCCCTCGAAAGATCCGCTGGTGGCGATGATGTAACCGATGGCGATCGGCGTCACGATGCCGGAGAGATTACCGAACATATTGAACAGACCGCCGCTCAGGCCGCTGATCTCTTTCGGTGCGGTATCGGCCATCACCGCCCAGCCCAGCGCCCCGATGCCTTTACCAAAGAAGGCCAGCGCCATAAAGAACACCACCACCCACTCGGTGTCGGTGTAGTTACACATCACCATCGAAATGGAGAGCAGCATGCCGAGCACAATTGGCGTTTTACGCGCGATATTCAGCGAGCCGGTTTTACGCATCAGCCAGTCGGAGATCACCCCACCCAGCACGCCGCCGAGGAAGCCGCACACCGCCGGAATTGAGGCGATAAAGCCCGCTTTCAGAATCGACATGCCGCGCGCCTGCACCAGATAGACCGGGAACCAGGTAATAAAGAAGTAGGTTAAGGCGTTGATACAGTATTGCCCGAGGTAGATGCCCAGCATCATGCGTGAGGTCAACAGCTGTTTGATCTGGAACCATTTCTCACTCCAGCTCACTTTTTGCTGCGCCTTTTTGGCATCCATGTTGATCAGCGCACCGCCCTGCTCCATATACTCCAGTTCCGCTTTGTTCACGCCAGGGTGATCGGTGGGATCGTGGATCACTTTCAGCCAGATAAAGCTGAGGATGATGCCCAGGCCGCCCATGAACCAGAAGACGTGCGCCCAGCCCACCGCTGAGACCAGCCAGCCCATAATCGGTGCGAAGATGACGGTGGCGAAGTATTGCGCCGAGTTGAAAATCGCCACCGCAGTCCCACGCTCCTGCGCCGGGAACCAGGCGGCGACGATGCGGCTGTTACCGGGGAACGAAGGCGCTTCGGCCAGTCCCACCAGGAAGCGCAGCATAAACAGTGAAATGATGATGCCGACGCCGCTGAAGAGATCGACAAACCCCTGTAGCAGGGTAAACAGCGACCAGGTAAAGATGCTCCAGAAGTAGACCCGTTTTGAGCCGAAGCGGTCGAGCAGCCAGCCGCCCGGAATCTGACCAATCACATAAGCCCATGAGAAAGCCGAGAAGATATATCCCAGTCCGACCGAATCGAGGCCGATCTCTTTGGACATCGCGGAACCGGCAATCGAAATGGTTGCACGGTCCCCGTAGTTGAATGAGGTGACGATAAATAACATCACCACAATCCAGTAGCGGGCGTTGGTGCGTTTCTGCACCGCTTCCGCGGTCTGGCTGAAACTATTCATGATGCACTCCTGAAATATAGCGTGAGCTACATTCGCTCTGACTGCATACACATCGCGTTGGGTATCAGAGTGAAGTTGGGTTAAACACGGCGATTTTTTTGTTGTGGCAAACCTTTATTTATCCTTCGCTACTTCAGCCGGCAGCGGCCGGTGCTACGCCCTGCTTTGCTGAACTCACCGGCGCAACGGGCGCAGGCAGGTCGGGGCGAGGCGGACCTCTGTAACTGAAACAGGATGGGTAATACGTCGTGACAGATAACCTGACTTTGGCTAACGGCAATCAGTATAAGAACAGCCTGGCGCGATGACATTGGCGTATCGCCCTGGAATGGCCGGTGAGATGAACTGATTCTCTGGCGGATGCACAAAACCCTGCGGCATGGCTCACGAAAGCGGTAAATTCCACGCCGTAAACCGGTCAGAAAGCGCTTTTCCCCTGCCGTTTGTGAGGCCCTTCACTTGCTTTTGGATAATCGTCCCAAAACATCGCGCTGAATCGGCGGAATGGTGGTCAATTGCACAATGCGCCGCCCGCCCCCTCTCCTTATACTGAAGCTGGCAAACCATGAACCCGTGACAGGTCCTATCATTAAAGCGTGCTGCATAAGTACGGCACCACAGACCGGAAGGTGAGCGATGAATCCCGGAACAGAAGAACAACCGCTCTATATCAAAGTCCACGAGCACGACAACGTCGCGATTGTGGTCAACAGCCTGGGGCTGCCTGCCGGCACCCGTTTCGCTGATGGCCTGACGCTGACTGAACATGTGCCGCAGGGCCACAAAGTTGCGCTGAGCGCGATTAATCAGGGTGCAGAAATTGTGCGCTATGGCGAAGTGATTGGTTATGCGCTGCGCAATATCGCCCAGGGCAGCTGGATCGACGAGTCGCTGGTGGCGCTGCCTGAAGCCCCGCCGCTGGCGAGTCTGCCGTTAGCCACTCAGGTACCGCCCGCGCTGCCGCCGCTTGAAGGCTATACCTTCGAAGGCTACCGCAATGCCGACGGCAGCGTCGGCACCCGCAACCTGCTCGGTATCACCACCAGCGTCCACTGCGTCGCGGGGGTGGTGGATCACGTGGTGCAGCTGATTGAGCGGGATTTACTGCCACGCTACCCGAATGTCGATGGCGTGGTGGCGCTGAACCACCTCTATGGCTGCGGCGTCGCGATCAACGCTCCCGCGGCGGTGGTACCGATTCGCACGATCCACAATCTGGCGCTGAACGCCAACTTCGGCGGTGAAGTGATGATCGTCAGCCTCGGCTGTGAAAAGTTACAGCCTGAGCGCCTGCTGACCGGCACCCCGGATGTGCAGGCAATCTCGCTGGACGATCACGACATTGTGCGTTTGCAGGATGAAAAACTGGTGGGCTTCGGCGCCATGGTTGATGAAATTTTGCAGGTCGCGGAGCGTCACCTCCAGCGCCTCAATCAGCGCCAGCGTGAAACCTGCCCAGCCTCGGAGCTGATTGTCGGTATGCAGTGCGGCGGCAGCGACGCCTTCTCCGGCGTCACCGCCAACCCTGCGGTGGGGTTTGCCTCTGATCTGCTGGTGCGCTGCGGCGCTACCGTGATGTTTTCGGAGGTGACAGAGGTGCGCGACGCGATCCATCTGCTGACGCCACGGGTGATTGATCAGGAAGTCGGTAAGCGCTTACTGGAAGAGATGGCCTGGTATGATGACTATCTTAATCAGGGGCAGACCGATCGCAGCGCCAACCCGTCGCCGGGCAATAAAAAAGGGGGGCTGGCGAATGTGGTGGAAAAAGCGCTCGGTTCGATTGCCAAGTCGGGGCGCAGCGCCATTGTCGAAGTGCTCTCGCCGGGTCAGCGCCCGACGCGACGGGGATTGATCTACGCGGCGACGCCCGCCAGTGATTTTGTCTGCGGAACACAGCAGCTGGCGTCAGGCATCACGTTACAGGTCTTCACCACCGGTCGCGGTACGCCTTACGGTCTGGCCGCCATTCCGGTGATCAAGATGGCGACCCGCAATGCGCTGGCAGAGCGCTGGCACGACCTGATGGACATCAATGCCGGGACGATTGCCACCGGTGAAGAGAGTATTGAGCAGGTGGGCTGGCGTCTGTTTGAGTTGATTCTGGACATTGCGAGTGGCCGGAAGCAGACCTGGTCCGATCGCTGGGGCATTCGTAACCAGCTGGCGGTATTTAACCCGGCGCCGGTGACCTGATCGGGGCGGAAACCCTGAAAATGGCCAGGCTTATCCTTCCGCTCACGGCAGAGATAAGCCTGGCCGCGCGGTTACAGCAGCGCGCCCCAGGCTTCAACCCACGGCGACGTCACCACTTCCGGCTCAGGGTTCTCACTGGCATCCACCAGTAACAGCCCGCCGGCCCGCTGTGCGCCCTGCTCCTGCAACAGTGCGTCAAAAGTTTTGCCCGCGCCACAGAAGTGGTCGTAGCTGCTGTCACCCAGCGCAATCACGCCATACCGCAGCGTCGGCTGATAGCCCAGCTGATCTTTAATCGCATGATACAGCCCCGAAATGGTATCGGGAAAATCCCCCTGCCCGGTGGTCGAGGTGATGATTAACGCCACGTCGTTTGCATACGCCTGCCAGTCTGCCAGCGTCGGATCCTCAAACAGGGTTACGCTGTGTCCCTGCTGTTGCAGAATCGGCTCCGCCTCTTCCGCCACCAGCAGCGCATTGCCATATACCGTCCCTACAAAAATACCAATCTTTGCCATCTGCTCTCTCCCCTATTCTGAAACGTTATCCTGTCCTGATGCGGCCGCAAACTCAACCCGCGGCACCTCAGGAATGCGATCCTGCCAGCCAAACTGCGTCATCAGGTTCTGCCAGACGCCATCCAGTCCGGCGCGCAGCAGCAGCGGCTCCCCGGTCACCGGATGGGTCAACGCCAGGCTGCTGGCGTGCAGCATCAGCCGGTTAGCGCCAAAGTGCTCCGCGGCTCCCCGGTTCTGGCGCAGGTCGCCGTGCGCCGAATCGCCGATAATCGGATGACGCAGATGAGACATATGGCGGCGCAGCTGATGCTTGCGGCCGGTTTTCGGTGACAGTTCAACCAGGCTATAACGCGAAGTGGGATAACGACCAATGCCGACCGGCATCTCCACCGTCGCCAGCGCCTGATAATCGGTCACCGCGGGCTGCGCGGTGCGCGCTTCACTGGCATGCTTGTCCGCAATCTTATCCAGCTCTTCCAGCAGCGGGTAATCCAGCGTTCCGCTGCTCTCCAGCCAGCCGCGCACCACCGCGTGATAGGTTTTCTGCATCTGGTGCTGCTCAAACTGCTGAGAGAGCAAACGCCCGACCTCACTGGAAAGCCCCATCAGCAGCACGCCGGAGGTGGGTCGATCGAGCCGATGCGCGGTAAACACATGCTGACCGATTTGATCGCGGACCGTCTGCATCACAAACACCGTTTCATGGCGATCCAGCCAGCTGCGATGCACCAGCCAGCCGCTGGGCTTGTTGACCGCCACCAGCCATTCATCCTGATAGAGTATCTCCAGCATCAGCGGGCAGCATCCCTGAGTAACGCATCAAGCTGACGCAGAGTCAGCAGCAGCGGCGCAATGCCGGGCTGATCGGGCACCAGGGCCATTTCGTAATAGGGGGCAACGGCAAAGTTTTGCGGCAGCGGATGTCTGGCGGCAATCAGCGCATGCATACGCGGCACTAACACCCATTGCAGCCACTGCAACGGCTCAAGGGTATCGAGGCAAAACGGTTCGCGGCTCTCCAGCGCACTGGCCGCCGGGGGCGTGCTCTGCCAGAGCTGGTGCTCACGCATCACCGCTTCAACCTGCTCCAGCCGTTGGGTAATCAATTGTTCTGGCGTCATAAGCCACCTCCAGCGAGCGGTCAGAATTGGGCGGCAAGCATATCACTTGTTGGCACAGGCACAAAAAAAGGGAGCACTGTATAAACAGTGCTCCCGGTTCGTTTGCAGCCATCCCGCTACGTTAGTGCTCCCTGCTCTTCCCTGACAACTTGTCCCGTGCGAACTCCCGTCGCGCATCGTCCTGATGTATCCTTAGCATCCTGGCCCACCGCCTCTTCTGAGGGGCTCCCGTTCTCCATCCTGGAGGTGTCCCTGACTCAATCCTGAGTTGTCCTGTTTCGTCCTGAAACCTTCCGTGTGCCGTAAACTCCGTTACGTTCCTGCCTCCTGGCTTATCATCATCCTGACGATAGCTTTTTCCTCAGCATCCTGCTGTGGGAAACATTTTGACAGAACCTGTTACGTACACAAGGGGGTTACGGCATGCCGGTGAGCGATGAGCAGCGCAAAATGAGAAAAACGCCATTAAGTTTATGATTCACAATATTTTTACATCCACCCCATGAGGATCGCTGAAGTGTTATATGGCGATCTCTTACAGCATATGTAAGAGATCTCTCACAGAGCTTGCAGCGGATCACTGCGATTTAGTCGATAACCGGTTGTAATAGCTTAAGAAATGTCTCAAGATTTTCGGCTAAAACTTCACGCGGTTTACCCCCCGGCTGCTCCAGTACCACTTCGCCACTGAGATTCGACAGCGAGATAATCTCCTGCTCTGAATCGGTGGTGGCGATAAACAGCGTGGGTGACTGCTTCAGACAGCGCTGCATTAACAGATGACCAATCAGATTCTCCTGCAACCGCAGAAAATCTTCCTCACTCCATACCTGGAGCAGCGTCAGCCGGTTCTGCCCCAGACGGGCTGACATATCACCGGCAAACTGGGTGGTATAGAAGGCGGTGATCGCCGGTTGCAGCTGAATATCGATCGCCCGGCTGACCGCATCCAGCGTCGGGTCGAGGCTAAAGGGCTGCGGCTGCCACACGACCCGCTCATCGCGATCTTCCAGCGCACAAGGCGACGGCACGCCATAGAGATCACGGCTGGCCGGGGCATGGCCCGCCTGCTGTTGCCACTGCTGGCAATATCGGGTGGTGAAGTCGCGCAGGGCGGCGGCAGTTTGCTGCATCATTCATATTCTCACTTCTGATGGGTTACACTTAGCCACTTTGATTAATTCTGGTGGTAACCGCAATGACTACGCACGAACAGGATCAGGCGCTCAGTAACCTGACGCTGGGCAAACCTACAGCCTATCACGATCGCTACGATAACAGCCTGTTGCAGGCGGTTCCGCGTAGCCTGAATCGTGAACCGCTGGGTCTGTTTCCCGATAGCCTGCCGTTTACCGGCAGTGACATCTGGACCCTGTATGAACTCTCATGGCTCAACAGTAAAGGGCTGCCGCAGGTCGCCGTTGGCGAAGTGGTGCTGGATGCGCACAGCCGCAATCTGATCGAGTCGAAAAGTTTCAAGCTCTATCTTAACAGTTTCAACCAGACCCGTTTTGCCGACTGGGGCGAGGTTCGCCAGACGCTGGAGCGCGATCTGAGCGCCTGCGCCGAAGGAGAGGTGCGGGTCGCGCTGTTCCGTCTCAATGAAGTGGAAGGCCAGCCTATCGGCCATTTTGACGGTTACTGCATTGATGAGCAGGATATTGCCATTGATGACTATCGCTTCAATGCCGACTATCTGGCCGATGCCGCGGGCAGCGAAATCGTTGAAGAGACGCTGGTCAGCCATCTGCTGAAGTCAAACTGCCTGATCACCCATCAGCCCGACTGGGGTTCCGTGATGATTCGCTACACAGGCCCGCGGGTCAATCGCGAAGCGTTGCTGCGCTATCTGGTCTCGTTCCGCCAGCACAACGAATTCCATGAGCAGTGCGTCGAGCGCATCTTTAACGACCTGCTGCGTTTCTGCCGCCCGGAAGCACTGACGGTCTATGCACGCTACACCCGGCGCGGCGGTCTGGATATTAATCCGTGGCGCAGTAACGTGCCCTTCTCGCCCGGTTTTTCGCGGCTGGTGCGTCAGTAGTTTGCGAGATCTCTCGCAGGCTGGATGCGGCAGGCACGGTTCCTCTTGAGCTGCGCAGGTCGACAAGGCTACTCTGGAGATGGCGGCAATCAGTGGGTTGCCGACCAGGGATTTTCGTCACTGCCTTTTGCAGTGTCAACAGTCACCCCGGCGGGTGTTAAGGAGTTCATTTGATTACCCATATCAGCCCTCTTGGCTCAATGGATCTGCTCTCACAGCTCGAAGTCGATATGCTGAAACGTACCGCCAGCAGCGACCTCTATCAGCTGTTTCGCAACTGCTCTCTGGCGGTGCTTAACTCCGGCAGTCAGACTGACAGCAGCCACGAACTGCTCTCCCGCTTTGAAAGTTTCGACATCAACGTGCTGCGCCAGGAGCGTGGCGTCAAACTGGAGCTGATCAATCCACCGGAAGAGGCGTTTGTCGATGGCCGCATCATCCGCTCCTTGCAGGCGAACCTGTTTGCGGTGCTGCGCGACATCCTGTTTGTCAGCGGCCAGCTCAATATGCCGGGCCGGTTTACCGCGGCCGAAGAGAACGATTCCGCCACCATCACCAACACCGTTTTTTCGATTCTGCGAAATGCGCGCGCGCTGCACATCGGCGAAGACCCCAACACCGTGGTCTGCTGGGGCGGGCACTCCATCAACGCGGTGGAGTATCAATATTGCCGCAATGTCGGCACCCAGCTCGGGCTGCGTGAACTGAACATCTGTACCGGCTGCGGGCCGGGGGTGATGGAAGCGCCGATGAAAGGGGCCGCGGTAGGCCATGCTCAGCAGCGTTACCGTGATAGCCGCTTTATCGGCCTGACGGAACCCTCAATCATTGCGGCGGAGCCACCGAATCCGCTGGTGAATGAGCTGATCATCATGCCGGACATCGAAAAGCGTCTGGAAGCCTTTGTGCGTATCGCCCATGGCATCATCATTTTCCCGGGCGGCGTCGGCACCGCTGAAGAGCTGCTTTATCTGCTGGGGATTCTGATGAATCCGCAAAACGACGATCAGGTATTACCGCTGATCCTCACCGGCCCCAAAGAGAGCGCAGACTACTTCCGCGTGCTGGATGACTTTATCGTCAACACGCTGGGTGAACAGGCGCGGAAGCATTATCAGGTCATCATCGACGACGCAGCCGAAGTCGCGCGTCTGATGAAGAAGGCGATGCCTCAGGTAAAAGAGAATCGGCGCGAAACCGGTGATGCCTACAGCTTTAACTGGTCAATTCGTATCGAACCCGATCTGCAAGTGCCTTTCATGCCGACCCATGAAAACATGGCTAACCTCAATCTCTACACCAATCAGCCGCCGGAGAAACTGGCTGCCGATCTGCGTCGTGCCTTTTCGGGCATTGTCGCCGGTAACGTGAAAGAGATCGGAATTCGCGAAATCCGCGAGAAGGGCCGCTACAAACTGCACGGTGACGCCGACATTATGCATCGCATGGATGAATTGCTTCAGGGCTTCGTGGCTCAGCAACGCATGAAGCTGCCAGGCACCGCCTACATCCCCTGCTACGAAATTATCAAATAAACCAGGAGGCAGCCGTCAGGCTGCCCATAATCTCATGGCTTTTCATCTACTTATTGTTGATGCGCTCAATCTGATACGCCGCCTGCACGCGGTACAGGGCTCGCCCTGTGTTGAAGGCTGCATGGCCGCACTGCGTCAGGTGGTCGGGCATACGCAGCCGACCCATGCTGTCGCGGTCTTTGACGGCGAAGCGCGCCATCAGGGCTGGCGTCATCAGCTGTTACCGGACTACAAAAGCGGTCGTCCACCGATGCCGGATGATTTACAGGCAGAGATGCCGGCACTTCAGGAGGCCTTTCGCGCGGCTGGGGTGAGCTGTCTGATCGCTGACGAGGATGAGGCGGATGACCTGGCCGCCACGCTGGCGGTTAAAATGGCGCAGGCGGGACATCAGGCGACGATTGTCTCTACCGATAAAGGCTACTGCCAGCTGCTGGCCCCGGAGATCCGCATCCGTGACTACTTCCAGAAAAGGTGGCTCGATCTGCCCTTTATTGAGGCTGAATTTGGCGTGGCACCACAGCGGTTGCCCGACTATTGGGGATTGTGCGGCATCAGCAGCAGTAAAATTCCGGGCATCACCGGCATCGGCCCAAAAAGCGCGAAACAGCTGCTGACAGAGTTTCACTCGCTTGAAGGAATCTATCAGCAGCTGGATCAGGTGCCCGCCAAATGGCGTGAAAAATTAGCTGCGGGTCAGCAGATGGCAGAGATCAGCCGTCAGGTGGCGACCCTGAAGCGGGATCTGGTGTTGCAGGGCAATCTGAATACGCTGCGTTATACCGGCTGAGTGCAGCCGCACTCAGCCTGGCAATTAACGTTCGTCGCGACGTCCACCGGTGGCGGCCCAGATACGGCGCACATGTACCGTGACTTCTTCACGGTCGTGATAGAGCTGGCGGGCGCGGATCTGCGCGTTAATGCCATTCTCATTCAGCCGTTCCTGCATCATCGCCAGATTCTGCGTCACCTCTTCATAACGCTTTTTCATCGGCAATTTCAGGTTGAAGATGGTTTCGCGGCACCAGCCGTTGACCAGCCAGTCGGTCATCAGGTTCGCCACGCGCACCGGCTTCTCCACCATGTCACACACCAGCCAGCTGATGTTGGTGCGTGGCGGACGGAATTTGAATCCATCGGCTTTTTCATGCATCACCTGGCCGGTGTCCATCAGGCTCGGTGCCATCGGGCCGTTATCGACCGCGTAGACCATCATGCTGCGCTGGACCAGCTGATAGGTCCAGCCGCCAGGGCAGGCCCCCAGATCCACCGCATACATGCCGCTGGCCAGGCGCTCATCCCACTCATCCGCAGGAATAAAGACGTGAAACGCCTCTTCCAGCTTCAGCGTTGAGCGGCTTGGGGCGTCAGCGGGGAATTTAAGCCGCGGAATACCCATGTAAAACGGCGAACTGTTTTCCCGGATCGAATAACCGACGTAGCAGGTACCTGGCGCGATGAAGAAGACGTGCACCACCGGACGCTTCGGACTCTCATAATTCAGCAGGATCTTGCTTTCACGCAGCGCGGCGCGCAGCGGCACGGTAAACTTGCGGCAGAATTTAGTCAGCTCTTTCGCTTCGTTGGTGTCCGGTACTTCAACCCGCAGTTCGCCGCCCTTCTCAACCACACCGGTCAGCATTCCCACGATGGGCGTAATGCGGTCCTCCTGCGGCAGATCACGCAGCAGTTCCCCTACTACCAGCATCTGGCGGGCAAAGATCAGCTCGTCAAACGGCAGCTCACGCGCCAGCCGCTCAGCATCTTCAAACTGATAGCACTCAAACAGCACATAGCCTGAGTCATCTTTAACCCGCGGGAAACCGTAGACTTCACGTTCAGCCGCTTTGGCGCTGATTTCCGCCGCACACTCTTTCTCAAAGCCGGGACGGCAATAGAGTAAAACTTTATTCATGGCGTTCTGCCTTTCGTTTAAGACGCAGCGCGCCAATCAACATCAATATCCAGCCGGCGAGGAAGCAGACCCCGCCCACGGGTGTGATAAAAACCCAAAACTTCAGATGCGACAGCGCCAGACAATAGAGGCTGCCGCTGAACAGCACGGTGCCGAGCGCCATCAGCGCACTGCTCCAGTAAAACCAGATATTGGCGCGGCGTAACATCGCGGCGCCCAGGCCCATCACCGCTAAGGTGTGATACGCCTGATATTCCAGCCCGGTGTGAATCCAGGCCATTTCGGTTGGTCCGAGTGACTGACTCAGAACATGGGCACCAAAAGCGCCAAACGCCACCAGCAGAAATCCACTGATGGCCGCAAAAATAAACATGGCACGACTGGACATTCAACGATCCTCAGAGTGCTATTGCATCGTAATGCAGTTAAATCAATATGTTATTGTTGGTAACGAAAGCGGAATTTTTCTTGTTCGCTTGCGGCTTTCGCCAGTATCCACTGTCGGAAGGCGGCTATTTTACCCAGTTCTGCCTGACTGTCATGACAAACCAGATAAAAAGCATTTTTGCTGACCAGCACATCGTTAAACGGGCAGATAAGTCGTCCGGCTTCTATTTCACTCTGCGCCATCACATTGTTCGCCAGCGCCACGCCCTGACCGTGAATTGCCGCCTGGAGCACCATAGCGCTGTGGCTGAAGATAGGCCCCTGCTGAACATTGATATGCTGCACCCCGAGCTGGCGGATATAGGACTGCCAGTCACGGCGCGAAGCGTCGTGCAGCAGAGTAAAGCGCGATAGATCGGTCGGGGTTTTCAGGGGATTGTCGCCGGTCATCAGCGCAGGCGAGCAGACCGGCAGCAGATATTCGGCGTAGAGTTTTTCAACCCGCAGCCCCGGCCAGTTGCCACGACCATAAAAAATCGCCACATCCACGTCGTCAGCCAGCTTCTCTTCGTCGCGGTCTACCGCCTGGATACGCACATCAATGCCCGGATAAGCCATATTAAAGCTGGAGAGGCGCGGCACCAGCCACTGGATGGCAAAGCTCGGCAGTAAACTGACGGTCAGCGCACCCTTGGCACTGCGTGCCTGCAATTTGCGCGTCGCTTCGTTAATGGCCGAGAAGATCTCTTTGATGTCGAGATAGTAGCTTTGCCCCTCTTCGGTCAGTAACAGCGAACGATTCCTCCGGCGAAACAGCTTTAACCCCAGAAAATCTTCCAGAGATTTAATCTGATGGCTTACAGCAGCCTGGGTGACGAACAGCTCTTCAGCGGCTTTGGTAAAGCTTAAATGGCGCGCGGCTGCGTCAAAAACACGCAGTGCGTTGAGGGGAGGAAGGCGTTTCGACATGGTTATCCGTATCCGAAGCGGCAAAAAATACGCGGGCTAATATAAAGCGTCCAGGTATTAGAATTTTTAATCCGAGGCATTATAATTTGTCCGTTGAGGAACCTCCAGCAAATACCTATAGTTGCCGCACTTCCTGAGCCGGAACGAAAAGTTTTTAGATTTGTGAGTGAGTTCGCAGATTTTCTGAAAGCTTTTGGCTTGTGGTCGTGATGTTGTGTTTGCAATTTTTGATCCGACGATTGCGGATCATACTCTTAATTCCTGTAGATTTACCCTGTCTGTCCATAGTGATTTTAAATAGCACCGCAAATTGCGGTGCTTTTTTTTGCTGCTTATTTGCCCATCTCAACCATTTCTTTCACATCGGTACGGTTGATCTGCTGCTCGTTGCCATTGGCATCTTTATAGCTGATCATACCGGTATCCTTGTCGACCTTCGGCTTGCCGTCAGCCACAATGGTGCGACCATCATTGGTGTGCATGACGTAATTGCTTGAACAGCCAGCCAGGGTAAAGGCCAGAGTACACGCGGCCAGTACTGCGGTAAGTTTTTTCATCTTCTATCTCCTTGCAGATTGATTGCATCAAACCACCCGCGTTACGCTAACCAGAGGCAGCCGATAAGCAGGATCGACTCTGTAACGTCCGATCGTTATGCCGGGTTGGTTTAAACCTTGCATTTATCAGCATAACGCGCTTTTCCAGCTTTGCCAGACACCGGCCACGCTTTCAGTGTGGTCCTATTTTTTCTCAGCATGGGCCAGGCATGACCGCATTTAATCCCAGCACATTTCGCCAGCAGTTTCCCGCGCTCGCCGACGCCGGGGTCTATCTCGACAGCGCCGCGACCACGCTGAAGCCACAGGCGGTTATCGACAGCACCCAACAGTTTTACAGCCTGAGCGCTGGCACAGTCCATCGCAGTCAGTTTGCGGCGGCGCGCGCGCTGACAACCGAGTATGAACAGGCGCGCAGCCAGGTGGCCCGCTGGCTTAACGCCGCCGACGATCGCCAGATCGTCTGGACCCGCGGCACCACCGAGGCGATAAACCTGGTCGCCAACAGCTGGCTGCGTCCACGCTTACAGCCGGGTGATGAGATTGTGGTCAGCGAAGCTGAGCATCACGCTAACCTGGTGCCGTGGCTGATGGCCGCTCAGGCGTGCGGCGCACGGGTGATTAAATGGCCGATAGGTGGGGATCGCCTGCCTGACATCAGCCTGTTACCCGCCCTGCTCAACAGCCGCACCCGTCTGCTGGCGGTCGGTCAGATGTCAAACGTCACCGGCGGCTGTCCCGATCTGGAACAGGCCATCGCGCTGGCGCACGCGGTCGGTGCCAGAGTCATGGTCGATGGCGCGCAGGGCGTGGTGCACTGTCCGCCCGACGTGCAGGCGCTGAATATCGACTTCTACGCCTTTTCGGGACATAAGATTTACGGGCCGATGGGTATTGGCGTGCTCTATGGCAAAGCGGAGCTGCTGGAGGCGATGGCTCCCTGGCAGGGCGGCGGTAAGATGATCACCGACGTCGATTTCAATGGCTTCACGCCGCAACCCGTACCGTGGCGCTTTGAGGCCGGAACGCCGAATGTGGCGGGCGTGGTGGGATTAAGTGCCGCGCTCCACTGGCTACAGCAGTATGACTCCGGCGACGCTGAGCGCTGGAGTCAGCAGCTTGCCAGCCAGGCTGAAGCGCAGCTGGCGGAACTGCCCGGCTTCCGCAGTTTTCGCTGCGGCAACGCCAGTCTGCTGGCCTTTGAATTCAGCGGCCTGCATCACAGCGATCTGGTGACGCTACTGGCGGAACAGGGCATCGCGCTGCGCGCCGGTCAGCACTGCGCCCAGCCCTTACTGGCGGCGCTGGGGGTCAGCGGTACGCTGCGCGCCTCGTTTGCACCCTATAATAACCAGCAGGATGTCGAGGCGCTGGTGCGCGCCATGCAGAGCGCCATCTCGCTGTTATCGGAGTTTTAATATGAGTTCACCGCTGTTAGCGCCACACCCGTTTGGCACGGAGATAACCGTTGCCAGCCTGAAGGAGAGTTTCAGCCGCTTTCATCAGTGGGAAGATCGTTATCGTCAGCTGATCCAGCTGAGCCGCCAGTTGCCTGCGTTGCCTGAGGAACTGAAAACCGCCGACATTGAGCTGAGCGGCTGTGAAAACCGGGTCTGGCTGGGCAGTCAGCGGCGGCCCGATGGTTCGCTGCATTTCTATGGCGACAGTGAAGGACGTATTGTGCGCGGCCTGCTGGCGGTACTGCTGACCGGTGTTGAAGGCAAAGCGCCGCAGAGTCTGCTTGAAGCGGATCCGCTCCAGCTGTTTGATGAACTGGGCCTGCGCGCCCAGCTCAGCGCTTCCCGCAGCAGCGGTTTACAGGCGCTGGCCGCTGCGGTTCAGCACGCCGCACGTCAGGCGCTGGCTGACGCCTGACGCGCAGCACGCGCCAGAAATTTCTTCAGCGCGTGTGAGACGGCAACAAAGCCGAAGCTGCCGGTCACCATGGTGGCGGCACCAAAGCCGGCGGCGCAATCCATTCTCTTCGGCCCCTCCGCCGTGCTGCGTGAAGCACAGACGCTGCCATCCGGTTGCGGATAAACCAGCGCTTCGGTGGAAAAGACACAGTCGATGCCGAGTTTGCCTTTGCTGTTTTTCACCACGCCCAGACTCTTCAGCCGCTCGCGCAGCTTCGCCGCCAGCGGATCCTGAATGGTTTTCGCCAGATCGGCTACCTGGATCTGCGTCGGATCGATCTGCCCTCCCGCCCCACCGGTGGTGATCAACGGGATCTTGTTGCGGCGGCACCAGGCGATCAGCGCAGCTTTAGGCCGTACGCTGTCGATAGCATCGATGACGTAGTCGAAACCGGCGGCCATCAGCTCTGCCGTGTTCTCTGGCGTAATAAAATCATCGATAGAGATCACCTCGCAGTCGGGATTGATGGCACGCAGCCGCTCCGCCATCACCTCTGTTTTGGCTTTGCCGACGTTGCCATGCAGCGCATGCAGTTGTCGGTTAGTATTGGTGATACAGACATCATCCATATCGATCAGGGTGATTTTGCCGATGCCGGTGCGCACCAGCGCCTCCGCCGCCCAGCAGCCGACGCCGCCAATACCGATGACGCAGAAGTGCGCGTCAGCAAAACGTTGCAGCGCGTCCTGACCATAGAGACGCGCCGTGCCGCCAAAGCGCTGATGCCAGGCGTCATTTAACACTTTCATAGTTGAACCTGTGACGTCGTGCGGGCCCGCAGGCCCGCAGAGAAGAAATTAGTTAGAACCGAGTAGCAGTGAGCCATTATTACCGTTTTGCGGGCTGGAGAACAGCGGTTGTCCGGCGCCCGGCGCGGCTTTGATTACCCAGACACGGCCGTAGTGGTTATAGAAGCCCGCCAGATGCGCGGCGTCCGGGCCGATACCCTGATAAATATCAAAGTGCTGGCCTTTAATCGCACCGCCTACGTCGAGCGCCACCATCAGGCGCATCTCATATTTGCCGTTGAATTTGCCTTTCTCATTCAGCTGCGGCACTTCCGCCAGCAGCACGGTGCCCGCCGGGATGATGGAGCGATCAGAGGCGACCGACGCTTTGGCAACCAGCGGCACCGCACTGGCCCCGCGCACCGGTGTAAACGGCTCCGCCTTAAAGAAGACGAACGATGGGTTGGTTTCCAGCAGCGCGCGCACCTCCTGCGGTGAGTGCTCCTGCGCCCACTGGCGAATCGCCTGCATCGACATATCTTCGCGCTTCACTTCACCGCGATCGATCAGCTCTTTACCGATACTGTGATAACCCCAGCCATTTTTACCGGCGTAACCAAAGAAGGTCATCGGGCGGCCGTCGCCAAAGTCGACATAGCCACTGCCCTGCACATCCATCATGAAGTTATCAATCAGCGAGTTGCTGTAGGCGATGACGTAGCGCTCATCGAGTCCGCCGCTATAGATAGAGGCGCGGCTCGGTAATTTTTCACCCCGTTTGCGCGGTGGCATGCGATAGATCGGATACTGGAATTCGCCCTGACGGGTGTAGCGCGCTTCAACCACCGGCGTGTAGTAACCGGTGAACTGCACATTACCGTAGTTATCCGTCCCCTCCATCTGCCAGGCGTTCAGGCCATACTGGCGAAGCTGACGGGTATCTGCGCCCGCCATCAGCCAGCTTTCGATCGCGCTATAGGTGCCGTTGTTACGACTATAGAGGCCCGACGAGGCGGACTGGATCTGCCGCACCTGATCGCCAAAATCTTTGCCGTTGACCGGCGCGCCTTTGGCGTTAGGCTGATTCACCAGCGCCAGCGGCTGTTCCAGTTTGCCATCTTTATATTGCTGACCGCGGTCGGTCGGTTTAGAACTACAGGCTGCCAGCAGCGTGATTAACGCGCCAGTGAGTGCATACTTCGCCCAATGTGCTTTCATTATCTTCTCTTTTTATAACTGTTCGCCCCGCGACGATAGCAAAGCCCCCGACAGAATGAAATCCATCCGCGGTGAGCGAGTGCGGATCGGTTCACTATTTAACCAGATGGGAGAATCCTTCAGCAACTGGCTGTTAATTTGGCTTTTATCTGCAAAAAGGGGTTGCATCAATTAGCGCGGAGAGTATAGTGCGCTTCCACGGACGCGGGGTGGAGCAGCCTGGTAGCTCGTCGGGCTCATAACCCGAAGGTCGTCGGTTCAAATCCGGCCCCCGC
>NZ_JBGMNJ010000016.1:0-119158 GCF_051336815.1 Pantoea sp. C2G6 | reverse complement strand
GGAATAGCTCAGTTGGTAGAGCACGACCTTGCCAAGGTCGGGGTCGCGAGTTCGAGTCTCGTTTCCCGCTCCAGATTTAATCACAATTTTATGTCAGGCAATTTTCAGGCGATTTATCGTCAGATGTGATTGATGGTTTCCTGAAGGTTATCCACAGCACCGCACCCCCTCATCTGCGCTGTTTACGGCGATCTGTAAATCGCTTTTAAACAGAGTTATCCACAGCTTTGTCTGTTAAGCGAAGCGATAGTCCCATTATTAAATAAACACAAATTTTATATAAGCTGTTGATATTTATAAAAATGAAAATATGTCGGATTGTTACCTGCCCGCGTAATCAGCGTTATTGCAGTTGAATGACAACAGCTTTTTATTTTTATTCACAGCATGTGGAAAACGCCAATCGGCCCGTGGCTGCTCAATCATGCATCACGCGGTAAGCCTTTCTCTACGGCACGAACCAGCCGTTTTTGCTGCGCAGGCTGCACCTCAATGGTGTGCTGCTGGCGTTTCTGCTGCTGCTGCGCGATTGCCCAGTCAATATGTTCATCCAGCAGGTCACTCTCGCCGAGTCGCTGCTCCAGTACCGGCAGGATCTCCGGTGACCAGGGCGCATTCCCCAGCGCCACGGCGATATTCCGCAACCAGCGTAAATGACCGATGCGACGAATCGCCGATCCTTCGGTGATACGTAAAAACTTCGCTTCATCCCACTGAAAAAGATCGATCAGCTCTGGTGCATGCAGGGCCGCGCGCGGCGAGAAATCGCTTTCGTCGCTGAGCTGGCCATAGCGGTTCCATGGGCAGATCAGCTGACAGTCATCGCAGCCATAGATGCGGTTGCCCATCAGCGGACGGAACTCGGGCGGAATTGCCCCTTCCAGTTCAATGGTAAGATAGGAGATGCAGCGACGGGCATCGACCACATAAGGCTCAACGATCGCGCCGGTAGGGCAGATAGTCATGCAGGCGACACAGCGGCCGCACTGCTCCTGCTGCGGCGTATCCACCGGCAGTGGAATATCGATCAGCAGTTCGCCGAGGAAAAACCACGAGCCCGCTTCACGATTCAGAATCAATGAATGTTTGCCGGTCCAGCCCAGCCCCGCTTTGGCGGCCAGCGGTCGCTCAAGCAGCGGCGCGGAGTCGACAAACGGGCGAAAATTCAGCTCACCGCAGTGCTGCTGGATCATTTCTCCGAGCTTTTTCAGTCGATTGCGTAATACTTTGTGGTAATCCCGTCCTAAGGCGTAACGGCTGACATAGCCCAGTCGGGGATTTTTAAGCGTACTGGCAAAGGCCGCTTTGGCCGGAAGGTAATTCATGCGAACGCTGATGACGCGCAGCGTGCCGGGTAACAGTTCATGCGGACGCGCCCGCATCATGCCGTGCCGCGCCATCCACTCCATCTCGCCATGATATTGCTTATCCAGCCACGCCTGTAAACGCGGCTCTTCCGCGCTGAGATCGGTATCGGTGATGCCGACCTGCTGAAAGCCGAGATCCAATCCCCACTGTTTAATCTGCTGGGCGAGTTGATGAAGATCGAGAGGGTATGACATGAGTGACCAGAGTTCGAAGAAAAACAGCCGCAGTTTACCATATTCTATCTGGCCTGCGCAGGAGATAGCCGCGCTTGAACAGCGGGGCGCGGATGCGCTCGGCGTCACCTTATATGAGCTGATGCTGCGCGCGGGGCAGGCCGCCTATGAACATCTGCGTCTGCACTGGCCTGACGCGCAGCACTGGCTGATTTTGTGCGGCCACGGCAACAACGGTGGCGACGGCTATGTGCTGGCGCGGCTGGGGCAGGCGGCAGGCAGAACCATTACCCTGCTGGCCTGTGAGGGCGGAAAAGCGTTACCCGAAGAGGCGCAGCGCGCCCGAGACGCCTGGCTGGATGCGGGCGGTGAGATCCATGCCGCTGACGCCGCCTGGCCAGAGCAGGTCGATCTGATTGTGGATGCCCTGCTGGGAACCGGCTGCAACCGCCCGCCCGCCGAACCCTATGCCACGCTGATCCAGCAGGCGAACGGTCATGCCGCGCCGGTGCTCGCTATTGATATGCCTTCCGGCTTATCGGCGCAGAGCGGCTGCGCGCCCGGTGAGGTGATTAACGCCAATCATACCCTGAGCGTGGTCGCGCTGAAGCCCGGGCAGATCACCGGCAAAGCCCGGGATTATATCGGCGAGCTGTACTACGCCGATCTCGGTCTCGCTGCTTTTCTAGCCGGCGAGGTAGCGCCGATGGCGCGTTACGATGCCAGCGCACTGACCCGCTGGCTTAAGCCGCGTAAACCGACATCGCATAAGGGCAATCATGGCCGTTTACTGGTAGTGGGCGGCGACGCTGGCACGGCGGGCGCGGTGCGTATGACGGCCGAAGCCGCCCTGCGCAGCGGCAGCGGACTGGTGCGAGTACTTACTCACAAAGATAACATCATCCCCATCCTCACGGCGCGGCCCGAAATTATGGTGGATGAACTGACCGATGAACGGCTGAGTGAGGCGCTGGCGTGGGCGGATGTGATCGCGGTGGGACCGGGTTTAGGGCAGCGTGAGTGGGGCAAGCGCGCGCTGAAGCAGGTGGCGGGCAGTGAAAAGCCGATGCTTTGGGATGCGGATGCACTTAACCTGCTGGCAATCAGTGCTGAGAAACGTCAGAATCGCATCATTACGCCACATCCTGGCGAAGCTGCACGGCTGCTCAACATCCAGACCAGTGAAGTTGAGAGTGACCGCTTACATGCAGCGCGAACCCTGGCCCAGCGCTATGGCGGTGTGGTGGTCCTGAAAGGGGCTGGCACGCTGATCGCCAGCGAGCAGGGCGACATGGCCTTTGCGGATGTGGGCAACGCTGGTATGGCATCCGGTGGTATGGGCGATCTGCTGAGTGGCATTATCGCCTCACTGATGGGCCAGAAACTGGCGCTGTTCGATGCGGCCTGTGCCGGCTGTGTGGCGCATGGTGGTGCCGCCGATGCGGTGGCGCTGCAACGCGGTACCCGCGGGATGCTGGCAACTGATTTACTGGATCTGCTGTGGCAGTTTGTTAATCCTGAGATGAATAAAGAAGCATGAAGACCTGTGTTATCTCTTTGCCCGATGAGGCGGCTACGCTCAGTTTGGGCGCTCAGCTGGCGCGCGCCTGTGGCAGCGCGGCGGTAATTTATCTCTATGGCGATCTGGGGGCGGGTAAAACCACCTTCAGCCGCGGCTTTCTGCATGCGCTGGGCCATCAGGGCAACGTCAAAAGCCCTACCTATACCCTGGTAGAGCCCTACACCCTGGGCGATCGCGCGCTCTACCATTTCGATCTCTATCGCCTGGCCGATCCCGAAGAGCTTGAGTTCATGGGCATACGTGACTATTTCAGCGGCGAGGCAATCTGCCTGGTGGAATGGCCACAGCAGGGCGCAGGTTTTCTGCCACCGCCCGATCTCACCATCACGCTGCGCTACGTGGGCGAGGCGCGAGAAGCGGAACTGGCGGCGTCATCCGTGCCGGGCCAGCAGTGGCTGGAACAATTTGAACAGGACAGGGCGCCGCGATGATGTCACGGATGAAAATAGCGTGCGCGACCCTGCTACTGCTGCTCTGCACGCCGCTGTTCGCGGCGAGCCTGTCAGACATTAAAGTCGCCAACGGTGACAGCCAGGCCACCATTACGCTGAACTTTGCCGGGCAGCCGGTGTATGGCTTCTTTCCGCTGCACAACCCTGACCGCGTGGTGCTGGATATACGCCAGAGCGGGATTATTCAGGGACTGCCACTCAATTTCAGCGGCGAAAATATCGTTAAGCGCATTCGCAGCAGCACGCCTAAAGATAAGCAGAGCGTGCGGCTGGTGTTTGAACTGACGCAGCCGGGTAAAACCCGGGCGGTCACTCAGCGTAACGGCAACAGTTATAGCGTGGTGTTTACCATTACCGGTAAGCCACCTGCGGTGACGCGCAGTGCGCCTGCGCCAGTGGTCGCCCCGACCCGCACGCCGACGCAGAGCGCCGCCGCCAATCCCTTCAACGCCAACCCGGTGACGGCCGTGACCAGCAGCGCCAGTACGGTGAGTCCTGGCCGGGCGGTCAGCCAGAATGACACGGTGATCGTCGCAATTGACGCCGGACACGGTGGTCAGGATCCTGGCGCTATCGGACAGCGCGGGCTGAAAGAGAAAAACGTCACCATTGCGATTGCGCGCAAACTGCGGGTGCTGCTGAACAACGATCCGATGTTCAAAGGGGTGCTGACCCGCGATGGCGACTACTTTATTTCGGTGATGGGCCGTTCCGACGTGGCGCGTAAAGCCAATGCCAACGTGCTGGTTTCGATCCACGCCGACGCCGCGCCGAGCCATGCGGCGACCGGCGCCTCGGTCTGGGTGCTCTCCAACCGTCGTGCTAATAACGAGATGGCTAACTGGCTGGAGCAGAAAGAGAAGCAGTCGGAACTGCTGGGCGGCGCAGGCGATCTGCTGGCGAACAGTCAGGCCGATCCCTATCTCAGCCAGGCGGTGCTGGATCTGCAATTTGGTCACTCACAGCGCGTCGGGTATGACATCGCCCAGAAAGTGCTACAGCAGCTGCGCAGCGTCACCTCGCTGCATAAACGGCTGCCGGAACATGCCAGCCTGGGCGTGCTGCGCTCACCGGACATTCCCTCTCTGCTGGTGGAAACCGGCTTCATCAGTAATTCCTCGGAGGAGCGACTGCTAGGCAGTAGCGCACACCAGGATAAGATTGCGCAGTCGATCTACCGGGGTCTGCGCACTTATTTCCTGGCGCACCCGCTGCAATCCATCCCAAAGGAGGAAAACCGGCCGCTGGGCTCATCGCCAGCGGTCAGCGTAGCCAGTAATCCGGCGACCGGGGTGACGCAATACACCGGCGTCACCCAGCGTCATACGGTAACGCGCGGCGAGACGCTCTCCGGCATTGCCGCGAAGTATGGCGTCAGCATGGACACCCTGCGTGAGATGAACAGCCTGAAGCGGGATGTGGTGTGGGTCGGTCAGCGGCTGAAAGTCCCGGCCAGCGCCGCCGCCAGCCGCACCACGCGCGCAGCGACCCGTGGGGTGGTGCGCCATAAAGTGGTCGTGGGTGATTCGCTGACCGGTATCGCGGCGCACTATGGCGTCAGCCCGAAAGCGATAATGCAGACCAATAACCTGAAGTCGACCAACGTGATGTTGGGTCAGAACCTGAAGATCCCTGCATCCTGATTGTTTGCCCGGCCACCGTGCCGGGCTGTCAGCCAAAAGGATACCCACCATGCCGATACAAATTTTACCGCCACAGCTGGCCAACCAGATTGCGGCGGGTGAAGTGGTCGAACGTCCTGCGTCGGTGGTAAAAGAGCTGGTGGAAAACAGCCTTGATGCTGGTGCGACGCGCATTGATGTTGATATTGAAAAAGGCGGCGCAAAACTTATCCGCATCCGTGACAACGGCTGCGGCATCACAAAAAGCGACCTGGCGATGGCGCTGGCCCGTCACGCCACCAGTAAAATCGCCTCACTGGATGACCTCGAAGCGATCATGAGTCTGGGGTTCCGTGGTGAGGCGCTGGCCAGTATCAGCTCGGTTTCCCGTCTGACCTTGACCTCACGTACCGCCGATCAAACCGAAGCCTGGCAGGCGTACGCCGAAGGGCGTGAGATGAATGTGACGGTGAAGCCCGCGGCCCATCCCTGTGGCACCACGCTGGAGGTGCTGGATCTCTTTTACAACACCCCGGCGCGGCGCAAATTCATGCGCACTGAAAAAACCGAATTCGGTCATATCGACGAAGTGATTCGCCGTATTGCGCTGGCGCGCTTTGATGTCGCGCTATCACTGAGTCACAACGGCAAAATGATGCGGCAGTACCGCGCCGTCAGTGATGAGAGTCAGCAGGAGCGGCGGCTGGCCGCGATTTGCGGCACCACCTTTATGCAGCATGCGATGCGTATCGACTGGCAGCATGACGATCTTTCGCTGCGCGGCTGGGTCGCCGATCCCGCGGGTTCGCGACAGGTCACCGATCTGCAATATTGCTACGTTAATGGCCGGATGATGCGCGACAAGCTGATCAACCATGCTATCCGCCAGGCGTTCCAGACTCAGCTCCAGGATGAGCAGCAGCCCGCTTACGTGCTCTATCTGGAGATCGATCCGCATCAGGTGGATGTGAATGTCCATCCGGCAAAGCATGAGGTGCGGTTTCATCAGTCGCGGCTGGTGCATGACTTTATTTATCAGGGCGTGATCAGCGCGCTACAGGCAGTGGCTGCACCGGTATTACCCGCGGTGCAGGCAGAAGAGGCGGCTCCACGGCGACAGCCGGAAAACCGTCAGGCGGCGGGCGGGAACCATTTTGCTCAGCCTGCGGCCTCCGCCAGCGAACGCCAGCCCAATCACCCCGCCCGTGAAACGCCGCCCGCACCACCACCGGCCTGGCAGAACAAAGAGAACCTCTATCGTCAGCGTGAAGGCGCGGTTTATCAGCAGTTGCTGAAAACGCCTGCGGTCAGCACGCTGCCGTCCGCCGCCCGCGAAGCGGCCCCGCGTCGGGTGGCGCAGGCGTCGCCGCTGGCGGCACACGCGCAGAGTTTTGGCCGGGTGCTGACGGTGCTGCAAAACCACTATGCCCTGCTGGAGCAGGACCAGAAATTAATGCTGATGGCGCTGCCGGTGGCGGCGCGCTGGCTGAAACAGGCGCAGCTGGAGCCGGGCGAAACCGGGCTCAAACCGCAGCCATTATTGATTCCGGTGCGTTTAAAAATCGCCCGCGACGAACGCCAGGCGGCCGAGGCAAATAGCCAGTTGCTCAATCAGATGGGCATTGAGCTGCAACCCGACGGTGACCACGTGACGCTGCGCGCCGTGCCTTTACCGTTACGAACACAAAATTTACAAATCTTGATTCCTGAACTGTTAGGCTATCTCGCCCGGCAGCAGGAGAGTTCTGCGACGCAGCTGGCCCAGTGGCTGGCACGGCGTCCCGATGCAGAACCCTCCGACTGGAATCACTCACAGGCGATCAACCTGCTGGCAGAGCTTGAACGGCTCTGTCCACAGCTGCTGAAGTCGCCACCTTCAGGCTTACTACAGGCCATAGAGATTGAGAGCGCGATTACCGCGTTGAAGCATGAGTGAACTAAACCAGGCTGGCCGGCCAAAGGCTATTTTTTTGATGGGACCCACGGCGTCTGGCAAGACCGCTTTAGCGATTGAATTGCGTAAGCACTTACCTGTGGAACTAATCAGCGTAGATTCTGCCTTAATCTATCGTCAGATGGATATTGGCACGGCGAAACCGTCGGCTGAGGAGTTAGCTGTGGCGCCCCATCGTCTGCTCAACATACGCGATCCCGCGGAAGCCTACTCGGCGGCGGAGTTTCGACGTGATGCGTTAGCAGAAATGGCGGAAATCGTTGAAGCCGGACGAATACCGTTGCTTGTTGGTGGAACCATGCTCTACTTCAAGGCGTTACTTGAAGGATTGTCGCCGCTGCCCTCGGCCGATCCCGACGTTCGTCAGCGGATAGAGCAAACGGCGCGTGAAAAGGGCTGGGAGGCCTTACACCGCCAGCTGTGTGAAATCGACCCGGTTGCCGGCAGTCGTATTCATCCGAATGATCCGCAGAGACTTTCGCGAGCACTGGAAGTTTTTTTTATTTCGGGTAAAACTTTAACTGAACTGACAAAAACGTCCGGTGAAGCGTTACCCTACGACGTGCACCAGTTTGCCATCGCCCCCGCGAGCCGTGAACTGTTGCACCAGCGCATCGCGTTGCGTTTTGAGCAGATGTTGGCGTCAGGATTTGAAGCGGAGTCTCGGGCCCTGTTTGCACGAGGTGATTTGCATACGGACATGCCTTCCATTCGTTGTGTTGGCTATCGTCAGATGTGGTCCTATTTGTCTGGCGAAATCGATTACAGCGAGATGGTTTATCGGGGAATTTGCGCAACCCGGCAGCTCGCTAAACGCCAGATAACCTGGTTACGCGGCTGGGAAAATATTCACTGGTTAGACAGTGATGAGCCCCGGCTGGCGCGTGATACAGTGTTACAGGTTCTTAGTGCGAAGCATGGGTGATTGTGTACAATTGATGGGTTATCGTGCGCAAATTTTTACGCAGTTTTTTTCAGAACCATAGGTTCTACTAGCAACAAACAACAAGCATATAAGGAAAAGATAGAATGGCTAAGGGGCAATCATTACAAGACCCGTTTTTGAACGCACTGCGTCGTGAACGTGTTCCGGTTTCGATTTATCTGGTTAACGGTATTAAGTTGCAGGGTCAGATTGAGTCATTTGATCAGTTTGTAATTTTGTTGAAAAACACGGTCAGTCAGATGGTTTATAAGCACGCCATTTCTACCGTTGTTCCTTCGCGCCCGGTTTCTCACCATAGCAATAATACCGGTGGCGGCAGCAATAATTACCATCATGGTGGCAGCAACACATCTGCACAGCCACAGCCACAACAAGACGGTGATAGCGCAGAATAAGGCGTCGCCGTACAGCCAGGACAGGAAAACAGATGGGTTTCCGTCCTGGTCTTTTATTTTAGCGAGGTTATAGCTTGTTTGACCGTTATGATGCCGGTGAGCAGGCCGTACTGGTACACATCTGGTTCTCCCAAGACAAAGAAGTAGAAGATTTACAGGAATTTGAAACCCTGGTCTCTTCTGCTGGCGTTGAGGCGCTGCAAGTGGTTACTGGCAGCCGTAAAGCGCCACACCCCAAGTATTTTGTCGGTGAAGGAAAGGCCGTTGAAATTGCCGATGCGGTAAAAACAACTGGAGCATCGGTCGTTTTATTCGATCATGCCCTTACACCCGCTCAGGAAAGAAACCTTGAGCGCCTGTGCGAATGCCGGGTAATCGATCGCACCGGTTTAATTCTGGATATTTTTGCCCAGCGCGCGCGTACCCATGAAGGTAAATTGCAGGTTGAGCTGGCCCAGTTGCGCCATCTTGCCACCCGTCTGGTACGCGGCTGGACTCACCTTGAACGTCAGAAAGGCGGTATCGGTTTACGTGGCCCCGGCGAAACGCAGTTAGAAACTGACCGTCGTCTGTTACGTGGGCGTATCAGCCAGATTTTGTCTCGTCTTGAGCGGGTTGAAAAACAGCGCGAGCAGGGGCGTCAATCGCGTGCCAAAGCGGATGTGCCTACCGTTTCGCTGGTGGGATATACCAACGCCGGTAAGTCGACACTCTTTAACGCCATGACCTCTGCCAACGTCTTTGCCGCAGACCAGCTATTCGCCACCCTCGATCCGACCCTGCGCCGTCTGAATGTTGCCGATGTGGGTGATGTGGTGCTGGCAGATACGGTCGGCTTTATTCGCCATCTTCCACATGATCTGGTTGCCGCTTTTAAAGCCACCTTGCAGGAGACCCGGCAGGCGACCCTGCTGCTGCATGTCATCGATGGGGCTGACCTGCGCGTCACGGAAAATATTGAAGCCGTGGATACCGTACTGGAAGAGATCGAAGCGGACGAAATCCCGACGCTGTTGGTCATGAACAAAATCGATATGCTTGAAGGTTTTGAACCGCGTATCGATCGTAACGAAGAGAACCTGCCGATCCGTGTCTGGCTCTCCGCCCAGACCGGCGCAGGCGTTCCGCTGTTATGGCAGGCGCTTTCCGAACGTCTGTCGGGCGAAATCGCCCAGCATAAGTTATGCCTGCCACCGGAGGCGGGGCGTCTGCGCAGCCGCTTCTATCAGTTGCAGGCGATTGAGAAAGAGTGGAATGAAGAGGACGGCAGTGTAGGATTGCAGATACGTATGCCCATGATTGAATGGATGCGTTTATGTAAGCAGGAACCGTCGCTGACCAGTTACATTGTTTGATGTTGCCCAATCGAACTTATCCAAAAGATTTCAGGTGGTCGCAAGGCGGCAACTGAACGAGTCCCTCGGCGCTTACCGCGGTAAGTCACCAGGGTGAGTGAAAGCAGCCAACGCCGCAACTGCCTGAAAGATAAAGGGTAAGCCGCAAATACAATAAATGGAGTAGAGACATGGCGTGGAATCAGCCCGGAAATAACGGACAGGACCGCGACCCGTGGGGAAGCAGCAATAATCAAGGCGGCAACTCTGGGGGGAATAAAGGAGGACGGGAGTCCGGGCCTCCTGATCTGGATGACATCTTCCGTAAGCTGAGCAAGAAGCTTGGTGGACTGGGCGGTGGCAAACAGAGCGACAACGGTCAGCGCGGCTCCGGCAGCGGTGGCAAAATTGTTGGCATTGTCGCGGTTGCGGCGGTCGTCATCTGGGCTGCAAGCGGTTTCTACACCATCAAAGAAGCGGAACGTGGCGTGGTGACGCGCTTCGGTAAATTCAGCCATCTGGTTGAACCTGGCCTGAACTGGAAGCCAACCTTCATTGATCAGGTGCGTGCGGTTAACGTTGAGTCGGTGCGTGAACTGGCCGCCTCCGGCGTGATGCTGACCTCGGATGAGAACGTGGTGCGCGTGGAGATGAACGTGCAGTACCGCGTGACCGATCCGGAACGCTATCTTTATGCGGTGACCAGCGCCGATGACAGCCTGCGTCAGGCCACTGACAGCGCGCTGCGTGGCGTGATTGGCCGCTCTACCATGGACCGCATTCTGACCGAAGGCCGTACCGTGGTGCGTAGCGATACCCAGCGTGAAATCGATGAGACGATTCGCCCTTACAACATGGGGATTGCGGTACTGGACGTCAACTTCCAGGCTGCGCGTCCACCGGAAGAGGTGAAGTCGGCGTTTGATGACGCCATCGCCGCCCGTGAAAACCGCGAGCAGTATGTTCGTGAAGCGGAAGCCTATGCCAACGAAGTTCAGCCACGGGCTAACGGCCAGGCGCAACGTATTCTGGAAGAGGCGCGTGCTTACAAAGAGCGTACGGTTCTGGAAGCGCAGGGTGAAGTGGCGCGTTTCGCCAAGATTTTGCCGGAATATAAAGCCGCGCCTGAAATCACCAAAGAGCGTCTCTATATCGAAACCATGGAGCGCGTACTGAGTCATACCCGCAAAGTGCTGGTGAACGATCGGGGTAACAACCTGATGGTGCTGCCGCTTGATCAACTGATGCATGGCGGCCAGGCTGCCCTCGGCAAGAACGGTCAGAAAGGTGCTAACGGCGCTTCACAGCCCGCCCGCTCTGACAGCAGCGCCAGCCGCAGTGACACGTCGTCATATAGTCCGGATAACATCATGGATCAGCGTCGGGCGAATGCTCAGCGCAGCGACAGCCAGCGCGAAGGGAGAGAGTAATCGATGCGTAAGCCAATTCTGTTTTTAATCATTGTCGTGCTGGTCGCGCTCTATGCATCGCTGTTTGTGGTGCAGGAAGGCCAGCGAGGCATTGTCCTGCGCTTCGGTAAAGTGTTGCGCGACGACGAAAACAAGCCGCAGGTGTTTGCACCGGGTCTGCATTTCAAGATCCCATTCCTGGAAACGGTGAAAACCCTGGATGCACGTATTCAGACTATGGATAACCAGGCCGATCGCTTCGTCACCAAAGAGAAGAAAGATCTGATCGTCGACTCCTACATCAAGTGGCGTATCAGCGACTTCAGTCGCTACTACCTGGCCACCGGTGGTGGCGATGTCTCACAGGCGGAAGTGCTGCTGAAACGTAAGTTCAGTGACCGCTTACGTTCTGAAATGGGCCGTCTGGATGTGAAAGATATTGTCACCGATTCGCGTGGCCGTCTGACCACCGATGTCCGTGACGCGCTGAACACCGGTTCAGCGGGCAGCGATGATGAAATCGCCACCCCGGCTGCGGACGATGCGATTGCCAGCGCCGCCGCCCGCGTTGAGCGTGAAACCAACAGCAGCGAGCCTGCGCCTAACCCGAACAGTATGGCGGCCTTAGGGATCCAGGTGGTGGATGTGCGCATCAAGCAGATCAACCTGCCGACCGAAGTGTCAGATGCGATCTTCAACCGTATGCGCGCCGAGCGTGAAGCGGTAGCGCGTAGCCAGCGTTCACAGGGTCAGGAAGAGGCGGAAAAACTGCGTGCCCAGGCGGACTACCAGGTAACGCGCACCCTCGCCGAAGCCCAGCGTGAAGCGCTGATCACCCGCGGTGATGGTGACGCGGAAACAGCCCGGTTGTTTGCCGACTCGTTCAGTAAAGATCCCGACTTCTATGCCTTTATTCGTAGCCTGCGTGCCTATGAAAACAGCTTTAACGAAAATCAGGATGTGATGGTGTTAAGCCCGGACAGCGACTTCTTCCGATATATGAAGGCGCCCTCTAACGCGACACGTTAAGAACTGATATAACCTGTGGGCCGACAATGTTGTCGGCCCTTTTTTTTTTGGATAGCCGTATGAAAACAAGCATCTGGATGGCACTGGCGCTGGTATTGGTGCTGGAGGGACTGGGACCGATGTTCATGCCGCGCGCCTGGCGACGCATGATCCTGGCGATGACCCGCTTACCCGATCGCCTGTTACACCGTTTTGGTGGTGGGCTGGTGGTGGCCGGTATGGTGATCTATTGCATGCTCAGCCTGCATGGCAATCTCTGACCTGAGGGTCAGACCGCCTAAATTGTGCCTCTCTGTACCATTATCCCCAACATGTTGTAGTGATCAAAACTCAGGCAAAAAAGCGCGCAATCGTATGCTAAAAGTGCTGAAAACCACGGGATCAGATGGTAGAATCCTTTTTTAAGCAATCGGTGATTTTGAGAAATGGGTAAGAACGTCGTCGTACTGGGCACCCAATGGGGTGACGAAGGCAAAGGTAAGATTGTAGACCTTCTGACTGAGCGCGCGAATTACGTTGTGCGTTATCAAGGCGGCCACAATGCGGGCCACACGCTTGTCATCAACGGTGAAAAAACCGTCCTCCACCTGATCCCCTCTGGCATTCTGCGCGATAACGTCACCAGCATCATCGGTAACGGCGTAGTGCTCTCTCCTGAAGCCTTAATGAAAGAGATGAAAGGCCTGGAAGCGCGCGGGATCCCGGTACGTGAACGTCTGCTGATTTCTGAAGCCTGTCCGCTGATCCTGCAATACCATGTAGCGATGGATATGGCGCGCGAAAAAGCGCGTGGTGCCAAAGCGATTGGGACCACCGGCCGCGGCATCGGTCCGGCTTATGAAGATAAAGTGGCTCGTCGTGCACTGCGCGTCAGCGATCTGTTCAACAAAGAAACCTTTGCTGCCAAACTGAAAGAAGTGGTCGATTTCTACAACTTCCAGCTGGTGCACTACTACAAAGAGCAAGCGGTCGACTTTGATAAAGTGCTGAGTGACGTGATGGAAGTTGCTGACATCCTTACTGGCATGGTGGTTGACGTCTCTGAACTGCTGGACAGCGCGCGCAAGAAGGGCGATCTGATCATGTTTGAAGGTGCGCAGGGTACGCTGCTGGATATTGACCACGGTACTTATCCCTACGTCACCTCATCCAACACCACCGCGGGCGGCGTCGCAACCGGCTCCGGTATCGGTCCGCGCTATGTCGACTACGTGCTGGGTATTGTGAAAGCTTACTCAACCCGCGTGGGTGCAGGTCCGTTCCCGACCGAACTGTTTGATGAAACCGGTGAGTTCCTCTGTGCGCAGGGTAATGAGTTTGGTGCCACCACCGGCCGCCGTCGTCGTACCGGCTGGCTGGATGCGGTTGCGGTGCGCCGTGCGGTGCAGATCAACTCCCTGTCAGGCTTCTGCATGACCAAGCTGGACGTGCTGGATGGCCTGAAAGAGGTGAAGATCTGTGTTGCTTACCGTATGCCGGATGGCCGCGAAGTGACCACTACGCCGCTGGCGGCAGAGAACTGGGAAGGCATTGAGCCGATCTACGAAACCCTGCCAGGCTGGAGCGAGACAACGTTTGGCGTTAAGACGCTGGAAGGTTTGCCTCAGGCCGCGCGTGACTACATCAAGCGCGTGGAAGAGGTCACAGGCGTGCCGGTTGATATTATCTCAACCGGTCCTGACCGCAGTGAAACGATGATTCTGCGCGATCCGTTCGACGCGTAATCATCCGGGCCGGACGCTGTCCGGCCCTTGTTTTTCCACTCTTTGATGCCACTTATACTCCCTTCGCTTGTCAAACCTTGTGCTGGCTTAAAAAAACGCACGGCCAGACAGACTCTGGTTTATCATCGTAGTTAATCAAATGGCGATCCGATCGACTCCTGACATCCATCGAAAGGCGAATCACACTCTGTCACGCCTGCTGATTCACTGAGGTTACTGTGCAGCTCACAAGTTTTACTGATTACGGTCTGCGGGCCCTGATTTATCTGGCATCGCTGCCGGAAGGTCAGCAAACCAATATTACCGACGTGACAAACACCTACGGTTTGTCCCGTAATCATATGGTCAAAATCATTAATCAGCTGAGCCGGGCGGGTTATGTCGCGGCAACGCGCGGCAAAAATGGCGGGATTCGTCTGGGGATGCCGCCGCGCCAGATTGTGATCGGTGACGTTGTGCGTAAGATGGAGCCACTACAATTAGTGGACTGCGCTTCCTGTTCTATTAACCCGGCCTGTCGTCTGAAGCGGGCGCTGCATGACGCGGTGCAGCGATTTTTGCAGGAGCTGGATAGCTATACGTTGGCGGATTTGGTCGAAGGAAATACACCACTTTATGAAATCATACTGTCCAGTTCGCCAGTGGATATAAATATTAAATGACATCGGAGGAACCGTTATGTCAAAAGATCCTTTTCAGGATAGAGAAGCGGGTAAATATGAAAACCCTATTCCCAGCCGTGAATTTATTCTGGCGCTATTAGAAAAACGTGAAAAACCGGCCAGCCGCGAAGAGCTGGCCCAGGAAATGAACCTTCAGGATGAAGATCAGCTTGAGGCGCTGCGTCGCCGCCTCCGCGCCATGGAGCGTGATGGTCAGCTGGTGTTTACCCGCCGTCAATGTTACGCCCTGCCAGAACGCCTCGATCTGCTGCGCGGTAAAGTCATCGGCCACCGTGATGGCTACGGCTTCCTGCGGGCAGAAGGTCAGAAAGATGACCTCTACCTCTCCGCCGAACAGATGAAATTCTGTATGCATGGCGACGTCATCCTGGCGCAGCCGCTGGGCGCCGATCGCAAAGGCCGCCGCGAAGCGCGCGTGGTCCGCGTGCAGGAGCCGCGCAACAACCAGATTGTCGGCCGTTACTTTACCGATGCCGGTGCTGGCTTTGTGGTCCCGGACGACAGCCGACTGAGTTTCGATATTCTCATCCCACCGGAAGAGACGATGAACGCCCGCATGGGTTCCGTGGTGGTGGTTGAGCTGGTCCAGCGTCCAAACCGTCGCAGCAAAGCGATTGGTAAAGTCACTGAAATCCTGGGCGATGACATGGGCACCAGCCTGGCGGTCGATATGGCGCTGCGCACCCATGAGATCCCGCACACCTGGCCACCGGAAGTGGAAGCGCAGGTCAGCAAGCTGAAAGAAGAGGTCCCGGAAGAGGCGAAAAAAGGGCGCGTCGATCTGCGCAAACTGCCGCTGGTGACTATTGATGGCGAAGATGCCCGTGACTTTGATGATGCGGTCTACTGTGAGAAGAAGCGCGGTGGCGGCTGGCGTCTCTGGGTGGCTATCGCCGATGTGAGCTATTACGTTCGTCCCGGCACGCCGCTGGATGACGAAGCGCATCAGCGCGGTACCTCGGTCTACTTCCCTTCGCAGGTGGTGCCAATGCTGCCGGAAGTGCTGTCGAACGGCTTATGTTCGCTTAACCCGCAGGTTGATCGCCTCTGTATGGTGTGCGAAATGACCATTTCGACCAAAGGCAAGCTGACCGGCTACAAGCACTACGAAGCGGTGATGAACTCCCATGCGCGTCTGACCTACAACAAAGTGTGGAGCATTCTACAGGGCGACAAAGAGCTGCGTCAGCACTATGCGCCGCTGGTTAAAGATCTTGAAGAGCTGCACAACCTCTATCAGGCGCTGGAAACCGCGCGGGAAGAGCGGGGCGGTATCTCGTTTGAGACGGAAGAGGCGAAGTTCATCTTCAACGCCGAGCGCCGCATTGAGCGCGTAGAGCGCGTCTCCCGTAACGACGCCCATAAACTGATCGAAGAGTGCATGATCCTGGCGAATATCGCCTCGGCGCGCTTTGTTGAGAAAAATCAGGAACCGGCGCTGTTCCGCGATCACGATCGCCCGACCGATGAAAGCATCAAGAGCTTCCGTACCGTGCTCAACGAGCTGGGGCTGAGTCTGCCTGGCGGCAACAAACCGCAGCCGATTGACTACGCGGCGCTGCTGAAGCAGGTGGCCGACCGTCCTGACGCGGAAATGCTGCAAACCATGCTGCTGCGTTCAATGAAGCAGGCCGTTTACGATCCAGAAAACCGTGGTCACTTTGGCCTGGCGCTCTCGTCATATGCGCACTTTACCTCGCCAATCCGCCGCTACCCGGATCTGACGCTGCACCGCGCGATCAAATATCTGCTGGCAAAAGAGCAGGGTGAAGGCAAGGGTCTGGTACAACGTGCCATCAAATACCTGATGCCAAAAGATAAAAATGCCAAAGATCTCACCACGGCGACTGGCGGCTATCACTACGACATGCCGCAGATGCTGCAACTGGGCCTGCACTGTTCACTGACCGAACGCCGCGCCGATGAGGCGACCCGTGACGTGGCGGACTGGCTCAAGTGCGACTTTATGCAGGATCAGGTCGGCAACGTCTTCAACGGCGTTATCTCCAGCGTCACCGGCTTTGGCTTCTTTGTGCGTTTAAGCGATCTGTTTATTGATGGTCTGGTGCACGTCTCCACACTCGACAACGACTACTACCGTTTCGACCCGGTGGGTCAGCGTCTGATTGGTGAATCGGGCGGTCGCACCTATCGTCTGGGCGACACGGTAGAAGTGCGGGTAGAAGCGGTCCACATGGACGAGCGTAAAATCGACTTTGCCCTGATCTCCAGCCAGCGTCAGGTGCGTGGTGAAGGCAAAACCGCGCGTGACCGGGCGAAGCGTGACGATAAAGCGCCAGCGAAACGCCGTCGTGACGTGAGCAAAAAAGCGAATTTTGAGCCGGACGCCGCGTTCCGTGGCGATAAAGGCCAGCCCGCCGCCGCGAAAACCGGGAAAAAAAGTAAAAACGTCTCGGAAAAAACCCGTAAAATCGCCGCCGCCACGCGGGCGAAGCGCGCCAGTAAAAAGGCCGATTCCGCCTGATGCGCCTCTCCGCCCTTTTTCCGAGGAGAAAGGGCGGTAATTTATTCATTTCCAACCACTGAGCAGATCGATGAGCGAAATTATTTTTGGTATCCATGCCGTGCAGGCGCTGCTGGAGCGCGATCCCCAACGTTTCCAGGAAGTCTTTATCCTCAAAGGCCGCGACGATCGTCGCCTGCAACCCGTGGTCGCCGCGCTGGAAGCTCAGGGCATCGTGATTCAGCTGGCTGAACGCAAATGGCTCGACAGCCAGGTGGAAGGCGGTGTGCATCAGGGTATCGTGGCGCGGGTCAAACCGGGCCGTCAGTATCAGGAAGGGGATCTGCCCGATCTGTTACAGAGCCTGGAGAGCCCCTTTCTGCTGGTGCTGGATGGCGTAACCGATCCGCACAATCTCGGTGCCTGCCTGCGCAGCGCCGATGCGGCGGGCGTCCATGCGGTTATCGTGCCCAAAGATCGCTCTGCGCCGCTCAATGCCACGGCGAAAAAAGTGGCCAGCGGCGCGGCAGAAAATGTGCCGCTGATCCGCGTCACCAACCTGGCGCGTACCCTGCGTCTGTTGCAGGAGTACAACATCTGGGTGGTCGGCACCGCGGGTGAAGCTGACCATACCGTCTTCCAGAGCAAAATGACTGGCCCAATGGCGCTGGTGATGGGCGCGGAAGGGGAAGGGATGCGTCGTCTGACCCGCGAACATTGCGATGAGCTGATCAGCATTCCGATGGCGGGCAGCGTCTCTTCGCTGAACGTCTCGGTGGCGACCGGCGTCTGCCTGTTTGAAGCGGTGCGTCAGCGCAACGCCTGAATCCCGATGTGATCCCCGCCACAAATCAGTTTCTGTCCCAGGCATAACCGCGCGTCATTCGTATATACCCAAAGGATTTCGGGTTGCATTGAGGCGGCAAGAGAACGAATCCCGATGAGCTTACATGAGTAAGTGATTCGGGTGAGTGAACGCAGCCAACAAAAATGCAGCTTGAAAGACGACGGGTATACTTATGGAGTGACATCCGCGAGGAGTGGTTATGACCTGGACAACACACACCGTTTTTAATCAGCCCCATCCTCTCAGCAACAGCAACCTGTTCCTCACCGATACGCCGCTCGTCGAGGCACTTGCCCGCGAAGGCGCAGAGTGGGACCGCGAATGGCTGGCCTCCGTCGGATTAGCGCTGGGCAGCGCCGAATCGCTGGAGCTGGGGCGGCTCGCCAATGCGGAACCGCCCGAGCTGCTGCGCTATGACGCCCGTGGCGAGCGTCTTGATGAGGTCCGCTTTCATCCCGCCTGGCATCTGCTGATGCAGGGCGTCTGCGCCAGCCGACTGCACAACCTCAGCTGGCAGCCCACCGTGCGTGAACAGGCCAGCGTGGCGCGCGCCGCGCGCTTTATTCTGCATGCGCAGGTGGAGGCCGGTACGCTCTGTCCGGTGACCATGACCCACGCGGCGATCCCCTTGTTGCAGACTTATCTGCCCGCCGCCTTTGAAGGCTGGCTCGATCCGCTGCTCAGTGACCGCTACGACACCCATGCGCAGCCTGGCGACCAGAAGCGCGGCCTGCTGATTGGCATGGGCATGACCGAAAAGCAGGGCGGCAGCGATCTGCTGAGCAGCAGCACTCACGCCGAGCCCCTGGCGGCACGTGGTCCCGGTGAGGCCTACCGGCTGACCGGCCATAAATGGTTTTTCTCGGTCCCGCAGAGCGATGCGCATCTGGTGCTGGCGCAGACGCCCGCTGGCTTAAGCTGCTTCTTCCTGCCGCGCCTGTTACCGGACGGTTGCCGCAACGCTATCCTGGTGGAGCGGCTCAAAGAGAAGCTGGGCAACCGCTCGAACGCCAGTGGCGAAGTGGAGTTCCGTGACGCGACCGGCTGGCTGCTGGGCGAGGAGGGCGAGGGCGTGCGGCTGATGCTGAAGATGGGCGGTATGACGCGCTTCGACTGCGCGCTGGGCAGCCACGGTCAGATGCGCCGCGCCTTCTCGGTGGCGATCTCTCATGCGCACCAGCGTCAGGTGATGGGGAAAAATCTGGTGGATCAGCCGCTGATGCGTCAGGTGCTGGCGCAGCAGGCGCTGCAACTTGAGGGACAAACCGCGTTACTGATGCGGCTGGCGCGCGCCTGGTCACAACCGGCAAAACCCCATGAGGTCAGCTTTGCCCGGCTCTTTACCCCGGCGGCAAAATATCAGATATGCAAAGCGGGCGCGCCGTTTGTGGCGGAATCGATGGAGGTGCTGGGCGGGATCGGCTACTGCGAAGCGAGCGAACTGCCCCGGCTTTATCGCGACATGCCGGTCAACAGCATCTGGGAAGGCTCCGGCAATATCATGTGCCTGGACGTCCTGCGCGTGCTCGCCCGTCATGGCGAGGTGACAGAGATGCTGAGTCAGGAATTTGAAGCGGTGAAAGGGTGCAACCGTCACTTCGATACGCGCTGGCGTCAGTTACGGCTGCGGCTCCACAAAATAGCGGAAACACAGGCACGGGAGGTTACCGGCACGCTGCTGCACCTGGCGACCGGGGCGCAGCTGCTGAAGTATGCCGAGCCGCCGCTGGCCGATGCGTGGTGCCGACAGTGGCTCGACCAGCGCGGTGCGCGACCGCTGGATGGCGTGCTCACCGATCGGTTACTGACGCGCGCCTGCGGTGGCTGAAGGGCCGTAGAGGATGGCGCTGGCGTACCATAAACCGGGCATGATCGTTTCGCTGAGCATCACGATCTGATAGTAAGCGGCCCCGGCCTGATTCGCCTGTGCCGCCACGGCCCGCTCGGCATCATCCGGTGAACCATGCACGTTGACGGTAATATTGCCCAGCTTCGGCAGGCCAGCACTCTGCGCCCGTGAAATTTCCTGCGCCTGTTGCGTCGGCGCGGGCGGGGCTTTGGGTGTGGTCTCAAACGCGGAGCAGCCTGACAGCAGCAGACTGATAACCAGTAAGTAAGCGAAACGCATAGCAAAACCCTCATTCAGGACGATGGATCAAGTGTATGCCATCGCCCCAAAGGGCGTCAGGATTTCAGGCTAAAAACGCTGACCAGCTGGGTCAGGTGATGACCTTTATCGCTCAGGTTCTGGGCGCTGCCCTCTGCCTGAGCCACCAGTTCGCTGTTCTGATGGGTCGCCTGGCTGATCTGGTTCATCGCCAGATTCACCTGACCAATACCCGCCGCCTGCTGCTGCGCCGCCACGTTGATTTCGCCCATCAGCGCCTGTACCTGTTCGATATGGCTCACAATGTGGGACATCGCCTCGTGGGTCTGCTCCGATAGCTGATGGCCCTCCGCCACTTTGCCGATGGAGGTGGAGATCAATCCATCAATCTCTTTGGCGGCCTGCGCCGAACGCTGTGCCAGCGCCCGTACTTCGGCGGCCACTACCGCGAAACCGCGTCCCTGCTCACCGGCACGCGCCGCTTCCACCGCGGCATTCAGCGCCAGGATATTGGTCTGGAAGGCGATCGATTCGATCACATGGGTAATATCCGCGATGCTCTGGGAGGAAACCTTAATCGCCGACATGGTATTTACCGAGCGCACCACGGTCTGGCTACCCCGGCTTACAATATCGCTGGCTTCGGCCACCAGGGTCATCGCCTGGCGCAGGCTGTCGGCGGTGTGCTCCACCGTCGCGCCAAACTGCTCCATGCTGGCCGAGGTCTGTTCGACGCTACTGGCCTGACGGCCAATCTGCTCGCTGATGTTATGGCTGCTGGCGGCGATGGTATCGGTGCCTTCGCTGATCTCCTGCGCGGCACCGCGCACCTGACCAACGATTTTCTCCAGACCATCGCCAATGCCGTTAATCGCGCTGATCAGCTGACCCACCTCGTCACGACGCGCGGTGTCGAGATGCACCCGGAGATTACCGGCGGCGTACTGCTCCGCCAGATGGATCACCTGCTGTAGCGGGCGGGTAATCGCCCGGCGGCTGTACCAGACAAAGCCCAGCGCAAACACCACCACCAGCGTCAGTCCGGTGAGCAGGAACAGGTTACGGCTGTGGGTAATGGGTGCCAGCAGGCTGTCCCGGTTGACTTCACCGGTGATCACCCAGTTCCAGCCCGGCAACTGCTGCCAGGCGAGAATTTTAGGTTCACCGTTAATCTCCACCTGCTGCATCCCTTTCGGCTGGGTCAGCAGTTGCTGCTGGATAGCGCTGTCCCACGCCGGTTGCTTGCCTTCGTTATGCTGATCAAACAGGTATTGCCCCTGCGTCGGGCCTGGGGCGCCGTTAAGCACAAAGAAGTGGCCGCTGTCACCCAGCCGGCGTGACAGGATTTTTTCACGCATCAGCGCATACTGCTTATCAATGCCGACACCAACAAACAGGATGGCGACCACGTTGCCGTTCTGATCTTTCACCGGCTGATACTGGGTGATGTAGCGATGGCCGAACAGCGTCGCCAGACCCTGATAAGTTTCACCCTGATGGACGCTTTTCCAGGCGGCTCCGCTGCGATCCAGCTGCGTCCCGATAGCCCGGCTGCCATCCTGCTTTTTCAGCGAGGTGGAGATGCGGATAAAGTCATCGCCGTCACGCACGAAAATGGTCGCCACCGCCGCGGTGCGTTCGGTGAATTCATCCACCGCGATCTGATCGAGGTTCAGGGTTTTTAATCCGGCGCGCAGCACCGGCGTGGAAAAGCTGCCGACCTGTACCCGCGACGTTTCATCAATGCTGAAACGCTTGGGTAAGAAGCTGATAAACAGGTTGGTATAGTGGCCCACCTCTTCGGTCAGCGTGGCATTGAACATCGTGGTCATTTCGCTGATGCCCTGCACCTGATTGTGCATATCATCGATGGCGAGATTTTCCAGCTGGCGGGAGGCGGTGTGGCTTTGGGTAAGTGTCAGTACCAGCAGTAGCAGTGCGACGCTGAGAGACGTCAATACAGACAGCTTAACCCCAAGGCTCAGTCCGCTGAGAGAGAGACGCTTCATAAATTACCTTTGATCAAAAGAGGGCGATACACCATCAACGGCAGAAAAGGGAAAAAGTTTAGGCTCATTTCCTGCCGCCGTGGGCGGTGAACCGGTTCGCAAATCAGGCGGCAGAACGTACACTGGCAGGGCGTGTCCCGCCCTTTGTCAGGAGAGAATATGATTGAACTCACCACTGAAACGCTGGCTGGCATTGAGTGCCTGCACGCGACGCCCGCAGGCCAGCGCCACAGCCGGCTGCCGACCGTGCTGTTTTATCACGGCTTTACCTCCTCAAAGGAGGTCTACGCCTATTTCGCCGTCGCCCTGGCCCAGGCGGGCTTTCGCGCGGTGATGCCAGACGCGGAGCTGCATGGCGCGCGTTATCAGGGGGATGCCGCAACCCGCCTCCGCCGTTTCTGGGAGATCCTGAAACAGAACATTGATGAATTGCCGCAGCTGGAGGCGGCGCTGCGTGCGGCCGATCTGATTGAGGGCGAGCGCTTTGGGGTGGCGGGCGCGTCGATGGGCGGCATGACCGCGCTGGGCGCGATGGCGCGTTATCCGCAGATCCACAGCGTCGCCTGCATGATGGGCTCAGGTTACTTTATGCAGCTCAGCCAGTCGCTGTTTCCGCCGCTGGAGGCGGTAACGCCAGAGCAGCAGGCGCAGTTTGCCGCCCGCATGGCACCGCTGGCGGAGTATGATCCCTGTAACCATCTGGAGGCACTGGCCAACCGTCCGCTGCTGTTATGGCATGGGGAAGCGGATGAGGTGGTGCCGTACGCGGAGAGTCAGCGTCTGGAGAGGGCGCTGCGGGACAGCGGGCAGGCGCACCATCTGACCTCACTGGCGGAAGAGCAGATTGGGCATAAGATCACGCCCTCGGCGCTGACCGCGCTGGTGCGTTTTTTCGAACAGCAGCTCTAGCCCGCCGTCCGTCCGGCGATTTATTCAAATGCGCGCTTGAGTTTGACCCCCACCGCCTGTATGCTTAGCCGTCAATTTTTCAGCCGCATTCTCAGGCTGTGTCCCACAAGCGCTCGCCAGCGCGAACTTTTGTGGGACACAGCCTATAACGTTCCTTGCTTCCATGGGCCGCGGCTGACCCCGACAGGAGGCTGAATAATCCGTAAGGAGCAATTTCGATGCGTCATTACGAAATCGTATTTATGGTTCATCCTGACCAGAGCGAACAGGTTCCGGGCATGATCGAGCGTTACACTGGTGCTATCACTGGTGCACAGGGCACGATCCACCGTCTGGAAGACTGGGGCCGCCGTCAGCTGGCTTACCCGATCAACAAACTGCACAAAGCGCATTACGTTCTGATGAACGTTGAAGCGCCGCAGGAAGCGATCGATGAGCTGGAAACGAACTTCCGCTTCAACGACGCCGTTATCCGTAGCATGGTTATGCGCGTTAAAAACGCGGTAACTGAAGCATCACCGATGGTTAAAGCGAAAGATGAGCGTCGTGATCGTCGCGAAGATTTTGCTAACGAATCCGCTGATGAGTCAGATGCTGGGGATTCTGAAGAGTAATCCATCGTGACGGTTAATCGACTTCGCCTGTCTGGCACTGTGTGCAAGACACCGGTCAGAAGAGTTAGCCCGTCAGGAATTCCGCACTGTCAGTTTGTGCTTGAGCACCGCTCAGTGCAGGAGGAGGCCGGGTTTCACCGGCAAGCCTGGTGTCGTATGCCGGTTATTATCAGCGGCGGCGACCATCAGGTGATTACTCAACATATAACGGTCGGCACGCAACTCACACTCGACGGTTTCATTAGTTGCCATCAGGCACGCAATGGCCAGAGCAAAGTGGTGTTCCATGCCGAGCAGATTGAATTGATAGATTCTGGAGACTAGCCTAATGGCACGTTATTTCCGTCGTCGCAAGTTCTGCCGTTTCACCGCGGAAGGCGTTGTTGAGATCGATTACAAAGACATCGCAACGTTGAAAAACTACATTACCGAAAGCGGTAAAATTGTCCCGAGCCGTATCACCGGTACTCGTGCAAAATACCAGCGTCAGTTGGCTCGCTGCATCAAGCGTGCGCGTTACCTGTCTCTGCTGCCGTACACTGATCGTCATCAGTAATCGGCAACTGTCCATTAACGACTTTAAGAGGATAAGGTAATGCAAGTTATTCTGCTTGATAAAGTAGCAAACCTGGGCAGCCTGGGTGATCAGGTTAACGTTAAAGCGGGCTACGCTCGTAACTTCCTGGTACCACAGGGCAAAGCTGTTCCTGCTACCAAGAAAAACGTTGAGTTCTTCGAAGCACGCCGTGCTGAACTGGAAGCCAAACTGGCTGACGTTCAGTCTGCTGCAACTGCACGCGCTGAGAAAATCAATGCACTGGGCACCGTTACCATCACGTCTAAAGCAGGCGATGAAGGTAAACTGTTCGGTTCAATCGGTACCCGCGACATCGCTGATGCAGTAACCGCAGCTGGCGTTGAAGTGGCTAAGAGCGAAGTTCGTCTGCCGAACGGCGTTCTGCGCACTACCGGTGAGCATGAAGTGGACTTCCAGGTTCACAGCGATGTCTTCGCTAAACTGACTGTGAATGTTGTTGCTGGGTAATTTTTATTACTGAGCACGACCAGAACGCCGGCCCTGTGCCGGCGTTTTTGTTTTTATCCGTTGCGCTCAGCTCGCCACAGCTTACTGTGCCCGAATAAAGCTGCCGTCCGGCTGGCGGGTAAACAGCACCGGACCGTTTGCGCCATCCACGGTCAGCCCTGTGACCACGCCCTCTGCATCCTGACGAATTTTAATCTGCTGACCACTTTTCAGTGAGCTAAGCGGCTGATCGCTGCCTTCCACGCGCGCCATCGCGAAGACATCGTTGGCGGGCAGATTGTTATCCCGAAACAGCTGCGCCAGCGTCTGGCCAGAGGCGATCGTCAGGTTACGCCACTCGCCCTGAGAATCGGCCTTTGGCGTCTGCTGCGACTGTGACGGCTGCCGGGTGCTGTTGTCATAAATATCCGCCTGCATCGGCACCTCTTTCTCCGCGGACGGTGTGACCGTACGCTCCACCGGATAGCGCGGCGTGCTGGTGGGCCACAGGAAAGCCAGCAGCATCACCAGCAGGGCGATAACGATGCCACGCCGGTGTGGCGCAGGCAGCGGCGCCATCCAGCTGAGGTGGTCGGTAAAATGCCAGATACGCTGAAGCCATGCCGGCAGGCGGGATGAAGCGTCTGAAGCCATGCGGGGGTTCTCCTCTCCGGCAGGTTGCGCTGGCTTACGTGCGGCCAGCCAGCTCTGCAACCGGGATACAATGTGGGGTGCGCGCATCCTGCGGCGTCGTGGGGCAATCTGGCCCATGTTTTCTCTCTTCTCTTGTGCTTCAGACAGGAAAATCCCGTCAACAGTTATAGTATGGGCAATACCGGCGCGAAGTGCCTGCCAGCATTGATAAATCTGACCCGGTTATTGTTTCTCTTTCGCCGGCAAAAGTCATCTGCGGCGCAGGGCATTTTACGCCAGCGGCCTGCGCTGCTATGCTGCCGTTTCGAATTTATCCGAGAGTGAAAGGAACGAAGATGACTACCCCTTCTTTCGACAGCGTCGAAGCACAAGCAAGTTACGGTATTGGTTTACAGGTTGGCCAGCAGTTGCTGGAGTCTGGTTTGCAGGGGCTGCAACCAGAAGCACTGCTCGCGGGCCTGCGCGACGCGCTGGAAGGGAACTCACCGGCCGTTCCGGTTGATGTGGTCCATCGTGCACTGCGTGAAGTCCATGAGCGCGCTGAAGGCGTGCGTCGTGAGCGTACCGAAGCGATGGCGGCAGAAGGTCAGGCGTTCCTGCAAGAGTATGCGCAGCGTGAAGGCGTGAGCAGCACCGAATCAGGTCTGCAATTCAGCGTGATTAAGCAGGGTGACGGTCCGATCCCGTCTCGTCAGGATCGCGTGCGCGTGCACTACACCGGCAAACTGATCGACGGCAGCGTGTTCGACAGCTCCGTTGCCCGTGGCGAACCAGCAGAGTTCCCGGTAAGCGGCGTGATCGCTGGCTGGATCGAAGCGCTGACCCTGATGCCGGTCGGCTCGAAGTGGGAACTGGTGATCCCGCAGAACCTCGCCTATGGTGAGCGTGGAGCCGGTGCCTCTATCCCACCATTCAGCACCCTGATCTTCGAAGTTGAACTGCTAGAAATTCTGTAATCGCTGAACGCTGCAACCCACGGGTTGCAGCGTTTTCTCCCGCCTTATTTCTGCTGTAAATTAACCTGCCACAGCGCAAAGCCAATTGCATCGCTCCCTTTCGGCTGAAGCGGATATTGCGCATGCTGCTGAATAAACCCGGTCGCTTTAGCACCCGGTGCCGTTTCGAACTGAATATCGAGCGGGGTTGAGGAGGTAATCGGTGCCAGTCGCCAGTTATTGTCCGCCTTTGGCTGCACTTCACCGTGTGCTTTCGTCTCTGCACTGATATAGGCTGCCACCACCGAGCGGTTCTCATCCGGTGAGGCGAAAGCGATATATTTATCGCCGGTGCCGGCAAACTTACCGCCGTAAGCGCGATAGTTATTGGTCGCCACCAGGAAGGTCGCCTGCGGATCGATCGGCTTGCCCTGCCAGCTCAGCTGACGGATACGTGAAGCGTCAGGATGGATCAGCTGGCACTCCGCGTCATAGCGCGCAGGCTGGGTCACATCAATCTGGTAGGTTACCCCATCGATCACGTCGAAGTTGTAGGTGCGGAAATCCCAGTTGATCAGCGACTGGGTTTTACTGCTGTGCGGATCGATCTGATTAAACTGGCCGGCGGAACACTCCAGCCACTCTTTCACCTGGGCTCCGCTGACTTTCATCACCACCAGCGTATTGGGGTAGAGATAGAGATCGGCGGCGTTGCGGAAGGTCAGTGGCCCTTTCTCGACTTCGACATAACTGGCGGGATCGTTCTTACGGCCACCCGCTTTGAACGGCGCGGCAGCCGAGAGCACCGGCAGATGGCCGAGGTCGGGATCGCCCTGAATGAAATGCTCTACGTAAGCGCGCTGCGCATTGTTGACGATCTGCACCGTCGGATCGTCCTGCACCAGTGACAGATAGCTGTACATCACGTCAGCGGACTTGCCGATCGGCTTCGCCACAAAGGCGCGCGTGGCACGGTGATCCTCCGCCAGCACCTTCAGCAGCGCCGGATCTTCCGCGGCCAGCGATTTTTTGGCGGCGGTATCATAAATCGGCCGCGCCTCGGCTTTGCCGCTGCTCACCTGCCAGTGGCCATTGTCATTGTTCAGCACCAGGTCAACCACGCCGAGGTGATCGCCCCACATGCCCGGCATCACCGCCGGGACACCGTTCAGTGTGCCATTCGCAATATCCGCCCCTTTAATCGCGGCGAAATCATTACCGGGGAAGACCGCATGGGCATGTCCAAACAGAATGGCGTTGATGCCCTCCACCTGGCTGAGATAGTACACCGAGTTCTCCGCCATCGCGTGATAAGGCTCGCTGCTCAGCCCGGAGTGGGGAATGGCGATAATCAGATCGGCACCCTGGGCGCGCATCTCAGGCACATAGCGACGCGCCGTTTCGGTAATGTCATCAACCCGGACTTTGCCCTGTAAATTCGCTTTATCCCACACCATGATTTGCGGCGGCACAAAGCCGATATAGCCGATCTTCAGAGTCTGCGATTTACCGGCGCGATCCACCAGCGTGGTGGATTTGATGAGGTAGGGGGTAAACAGCGGTTTGCCGCTTTTCACGTCAATCACGTTGGCGTTCACGTAGGGGAAGCGGGCCCCGGCCAGCGCTTTTTTCAGGTAGGGCAGACCGTAGTTAAATTCGTGATTGCCGAGGTTGCCGACGCTGTAATCAAGGGTATTCAGCGCCTTATAGACCGGATGGATCTCACCTTTCGCTAACCCCTTCGCCGCCATGTAGTCGCCCAGCGGGCTGCCCTGAATGATGTCGCCGTTATCCACCAGCAGGCTGTTTTTCACCTCCTGCCGGGCGGCATGGATCAGCGTGGCGGTCCGCACCAGGCCAAATTTTTCGGTGGGGGTATCTTTGTAGTAGTCGAAATCCATCATATTACTGTGCAGATCGGTGGTTTCCAGTATCCGTAAATCCACCGTCGCGGCCTGTACACCGAGGGAAACGCTGAGGGCCAGTAACACCATTCCAGGCTTGAACATGCTTGCTCCTGCTGCAAAAGAGATTAAGGCTCTCAAAATAATGTAAAAGCCTGCTGGATGGTCATTTTAAATCGTGATGGGTATAACGTTTTGGCGCATCGGTCAGTAGCCCGTGAGGCGCTGAACAGGACGCGGCGGCGCAGGCGTGGCGATAAACGGTCAACTATGATATTGATATATTTATAAATTGATCCGCCTGACGCGCTGCCGATTGGCACACCAGGCGGAACTGCTAAAATATCACTATCTGACGCTGAGCTGATCCTGCACAGGTAGAGACAACGAGGTGAAAAATGTTAGAGCAAATCTGCCAACTGGCACGCGAAGCGGGCGACGCGATTATGCAGGTCTACAACGGTGCCGCGCCGCTTGACGTTTCTCACAAATCGGACGATTCGCCGGTGACTGCCGCAGACATCGCGGCGCACGAGGTCATTCTGAAAGGGCTGAAGCAGCTGTCGCCAGAGATACCGGTGCTGTCAGAAGAGGACCCGCCTGGCTGGGAAGTCCGTCAGCACTGGCAGCGCTACTGGCTGGTCGACCCATTGGATGGCACCAAAGAGTTCATCAAGCGCAACGGCGAATTCACCGTCAATATCGCCCTGATTGAGCAGGGCAAACCGGTGATGGGTGTGGTCTACGCGCCGGTACTGGGCGTGATGTACTCCGCGGCGGAAGGTAAGGCGTGGAAAGAGGAGGGCGGTCAGCGTGAGCAGATCCATGTGCGTGACGCCCGGCCGCCGCTGGTGGTGGTCAGCCGCTCGCACGGTGATGACGATGAGATGAAGCAGTATCTGAAGCAGCTGGGTGAGCATCAGACGGTGGCCACCGGTTCTTCACTGAAGTTCTGCCTGGTGGCGGAGGGGAAAGCCCAGCTCTACCCGCGCTTCGGACCGACCAATATCTGGGACACCGGCGCGGGCCACGCGGTGGCGATGGCGGCGGGGGCGCACGTGCATGACTGGCAGGGCAAAACCCTGGACTATGCGCCGCGTGAATCTTTCCTTAACCCCGGCTTCCGCGTTTCCCTGTTTTAACCCGCAGGCGGGAGCGCTCCTCCCGCCCCGGTATCGCCGCTACGATTTCAGCAGCGAAGTGACTAAGGCGATAACCTGGGTCACTTCCTGCTGCGTCAGCGGACCTTCTTTCACAAACGCCACTCTTCCCTGTTTATCCAGCACCACAATGGCCGAGCTGGCCGATTGCAGCTGCCAGGCGTGCTGCACATTGCCGTTGCTGTCGACGATAAACTGCGACCAGGGATACTGCTGCTTATTGGTTTCAATGCTGCTGCGCACAAACATGCCGGTGCCAGGGATCGCATCATCCGTGTTGATGATGGTGGTGGTCTGATAGCGGTCATGGGGCAGCTTCGCGGCCTTGATCGCCTCTATCAGTGCCGCGTTCATCTGTTTGGCGGATGAGCGACCGGCAATATGCTGGATCACCCGCACTTTTCCGCTCAGCTGCGCGCTATTCCAGTTTTTATAGCTAAACTTCTCGTGCTGGAATAACAGCTCGCCTTTGTCATTGACGCCGACTGCCGGTACCCGCAGGTTCTGTTTCAGATCATGTGCCGTTACGCTCGCCGGGATCAGTAACGACAGCATCATCGCTGCCAGAGTTATTCGCATTGCGCTTTCCTTAAGTGATCAGACCAGTGGGTCATTTTACTGTAATAGTAAACAGGGATGATGCGCCTGTCCTGGAAAGGTGTCAGGTTTGTTATCGCCGCCACAATTCCTTAACCTATGAAGGTTTATACTGTGTTGCGTGAACGTAATAACAGAGTGTTCTGTAATGATGTGTCAATTCAGTAAAAAAAGTCACTTTTCGGCACAACACTGCTGTGGTGTGTTCTATAGTTATCCCCGAATTCGCGCTTCATGGGCTGAAACCTAATTTGGTAACGGCGAAGCGTGCTTAAAATGGTACAGGAGTTAGTCAGTATGAAGATCTTCCAGCGCTATAATCCGCTACAGATAGCGAAATATGTCAAAACGCTGTTCAAAGGAAGGTTGTATATCAAGGATGTCGGCGCGTTTGAGTTCGATAAAGGGAAGGTGTTAATCCCGCGCGTCAAAGACAAACAGCATCTGAGCGTGATGTCAGAAATTAACCGCCAGGTGGTTCGTCTGAAACTTGAGTTCAACTAACAGCAAGGGCGCCGATGGCGCCCTTAGTCTTTCTATTCGTCGTCGCTTTTGGTCATGCTCAGCACCGGCGGTCGTTCGTCAATGCGGGTGACCAGCAGCTGGTCGATGCGATAGCTGTCAATATCTACCACCTCGAACTTGTAGCCAGCAAACTTCACAAAATCGGTCCGCTTCGGGATCTTACGCAGCATATACATCATAAAGCCGCCGATGGTTTCGTAGTTGCCGGACTGCGGGAAGTCGTCAATATCCAGCACCCGCATCACATCATCAATTGGCGTACCGCCCTCCACCAGCCACGAGTTCTCGTCGCGCGCCACAATCTGCTCTTCCATGCCCTGGCCGACCAGATCACCCATCAGCGTGGTCATCACGTCATTCAGGGTAATAATGCCCACCACCAGCGCATATTCGTTCATGATCACCGCGAAATCTTCCCCGGCGGTTTTAAAGCTTTCCAGCGCTTCCGAGAGGGTGAGCGTATCCGGCACGATCAGCGCCGAGCGAATTTGCAGGCCGCTATTCAGCGCCATGCTCTGGTTGCCCAGCACGCGCAGCAGCAGCTCTTTCGAGTCAACGTAGCCGACGATATGGTCAATATCGCCGCTGCACACCAGGAATTTAGAGTGGGGATGCTGGGCGATTTTGGTTTTAAGGCTGCTCTCATCTTCATGCAGATCAAACCAGACGATATTTTCGCGCGAGGTCATGGAGGAGGGGACGGTACGGGACTCCAGCTCAAACACGTTCTCAATTAACTCATGTTCCTGTTTACGCAGCACCCCGGCCAGCGCACCCGCCTCCACCACCGCATAAATATCGTCGGAGGTGATGTCATCTTTACGCACCATCGGCAGTTTAAAGATGCGGAAGAAGACGTTGGCCAGACCGTTAAACAGCCACACCAGCGGACGCATCAGCAGCAGACAGAAACGCATCGGGTTGATAATGCGCAGCGCGATGGTCTCCGGGGCGATCATACCCACCCGCTTTGGGGTTAAATCGGCGAACAGGATAAACAGGCTGGTGACGATGGTGAAGGAGCAGATAAAGCTAAGTTGTTCCGCCAGCTCCGGGGCCATAAAACGGTTAAACAGGCTGCTGAAGGCGGGCGAGAAGGCGGCGTCACCGACGATACCCCCGAGGATGGCCACCGCATTCAGGCCAATCTGCACCACGGTAAAGAACATGCCCGGCGTTTCCTGCATCTTCAGCACACGTTGCGCGTTGATATTGCCTTCATCAGCCAGCAGTTTGAGTTTGATCTTGCGGGCGGCCGCCAGCGAGATTTCCGAGAGGGAAAAAAAGGCACTAATGACGATCAGTAACAGGATGACAAGTAAGCTATCTAACATAAGAGATCCAAAGGGTTATCCACTTGTCATTTTTGGCCTGGGCAGCGTACAGGCGCGATCGGGAGTGATCTGCTGACCCGTGATACAGGGCTATCCGTGCCAAAAATGTCTGCGCCAGTTCGACAGGAGAGACAATGTCGGGGCAGAAATGAAAACAGGCGAAATGCCTGTGGTGGCAGATTATAGCAGGTGCCCTCACCGGGCCGCCAGAGGGCAAACCACTTGCGGTCGCGGCGATCATTCCTCGCCGCGGTTGTTGTATCGACCGCCTCATTTACCGACAATAGCCCGGTATTTGACTTAGATGTCGATTTTGCCCCGCCGATTAGCATAAAGTGCGGCTATGATGAGGGTGTTGCCGTCGCGCTGGTGCGGGCAAAGATGATTAATAAGCGCCCCGCGGAAAAGGGGCCGGCATGATTTAACAGGAGTACAGGTGCCACGATTTTATGTTTATTGCATGGCCAGCCTGCTGCTTGCCGCGCCCGCCCTTGAGGCGGCGACCGTGCGGTTACAGGTAGAAGGTCTGACCGGGGATCTGCAAAAAAATGTCAGAGCGCGCCTGTCCACCATCGGCAGCGATGAGGTTTCCAACGATGGCCGTTTTCGTGCGCGGGTCTCTGTCGCGATAAAAGAGGGGCTGCGCGCGCTCGGCTATTACGAGCCAGAGATCGATTTTGAATCCCGTCCTGCGCCCGCAAAGGGTGGCCGTCCGGTGCTGGTGGCGCGCGTGACGCCAGGTGAGCCGGTTAAAATTGGCGGCAGCAGCATTGTTGTTGAAGGGGATGCGCGCAACGACGCCGACTACAAAGCCTGGGTCGCGCAGGGACGCCCCAAAGTGGGCAGCCAGCTCAACCACGGCACGTATGACAAATTCAAAAGCGGCTTCTCTAATCTCGCGCTGCGTAATGGCTACTTCGACGGAACCTTTAAAAAGAGCCAGCTCGGTGTTTCGGTGGAGCGGCGTGAAGCGTTCTGGGACATCGACTACGACAGCGGCGAGCGCTATCGCTTTGGCGATGTCACCTTCGAGGGTTCGCAGATCCGCGAAGAGTATCTGCAAAACCTGGTGCCGTTTAAAGAGGGTGACTTCTACAGCTCGCGTGACCTGGCCGAGCTGAACCGTCGTCTCTCCGCCACCGGCTGGTTTAACTCGGTGGTGGTCGCCCCGGAGTTCAGCAAGGGCCGACAGACCAAAGTCCTGCCGCTGAGTGCCGTGGTGTCGCCGCGCACCGAAAACACCATTGAGACCGGGGTGGGCTACTCAACCGATGTCGGCCCCCGCCTGAAGGGCACCTGGAAAAAGCCGTGGGTCAATGATCGCGGCCACAGCCTGGCGGCCAGCGCCTACATTTCTGCGCCTGAACAGCAGGTCGATCTGAGTTACAAAGTGCCACTGCTGAAAAGCCCGCTGGAGCAGTATTACACCTTCTCGGGCGGTCTGAAGCGCACCGACCTCAACGACACCAAAGCGGACACCACCACCCTGGCGATGTCGCGCAACTGGGACAGCAGCAGCGGCTGGCAGAAGGCGGTTAACCTGCGCTGGAGCCTCGACCACTTTACCCAGGGGAGCGTCACCAACACCACGATGCTGCTCTATCCCGGCGTCAGCGTAAACCGCACCCGTTCGCGCGGCGGGCTGATGCCGACCTGGGGGGATTCCCAGCGCTACTCCGTCGACGTCTCTGATACCACCTGGGGATCGGACGTCGACTTCCTGATCATGCAGGCGCAGAACGTCTGGATCCGCACTCTGGGCGACAGCCATCGCTTTGTGGCGCGCGGCAACCTGGGCTGGATCGAAACCAACGACTTCGAAAAAGTCCCGCCGGATCTGCGTTTCTTCGCGGGCGGCGACCGCAGCATTCGCGGCTACAAATATAAAGGCATCTCACCACGCGACGACGATGGCAAACTGACCGGCGCCTCTAAACTCGCCACCGGCTCGCTGGAGTATCAGTACAACGTCAGCGGCAAATGGTGGGGCGCGGTGTTTGTCGACTCGGGTGAAGCGGTCGACGACATCAAGCAGAGCAATATTAAAACCGGCGCGGGCGTCGGCGTGCGCTGGTCTTCACCGGTCGGGCCGATCAAATTTGATATTGCCCGTCCGATTGGGGATGACGAGGAACATGGATTGCAATTTTACGTAGGACTGGGGCCTGAACTATGAAGCTGTGGAAAAAGGTCCTGATCGGCATTCTGATTTTTCTGGTGCTGCTGTTGGGCGGCGTGGCGTTTTTAATCGGCACCACGCCAGGACTGCACTTAGTGCTGAAGGGGGCATCGCGCTGGGTGCCGGGCCTGTCGATCAAACAGGTCGATGGCGGCTGGCGTAACCTGACGCTCAACGGTCTGCGTTATCAGATGCCGGGTGTCAGCGTGGATGCCGGAAAAATCCATCTGGCGGTCGATCTCAACTGCCTGCTGCACTCCTCGGTGTGTGTGAATGATGTCAGCCTGAGCGATATAAGTGTGGTGGTCGACAGCAAGAAGATGACCCCTGCGGCACCCCAGCCGGAAGAAGAGGAGAGCGGCAACGCCAACCTCAGCACGCCTTATCCCATCACGCTGCGGCATCTTGGCCTGCACAACATCAATGTCAAAGTTGATGATACCGCCATCTCGCTGCTCGACTTCACCACCGGCCTGCAATGGCAGGATCGTGCGCTGACGCTGAACCCGACCCACATTCAAAGCCTGCTGATTGCGCTGCCCAAAGCGGCGAAGGTGGCGAATGAACAGGTGGTGCAGCCGAAAGTGCAGCAGCCGCAGCCCGCCGAAAAACCGCTGGGTGAGACCTTGCAGGCGATGTTTGCACAACCGCTGCTGCCTGCGCTGCCCGATTTCCGTCTGCCGCTGGATATTGAGGTGCAGCAGATCCTCGGTGAACAGCTGCGCATTACCGGTGACACCGATATTTCGGTCAGCCGCTTGTTGCTGAAAGCCAGAACCGCCGATCGCCATATGCAGCTCAGCACGCTGGAGGTCGACTCAAACCTCGGCAAACTTAACGGCAGCGGCCAGGCGACGCTGGCGGACAACTGGCCGGTGGATTTCGCGCTGAACGGCACGGTCAATACCGACCCGATCAAAGGTGAAAAGCTCGATCTGAAACTCAACGGCGCGATGCGCGACGAGCTGAAGCTGGCGCTGAACCTTGCCGGTCCGGTAAAGGCGCAGCTGGATGCCACAACCCAGCTGGCGGTGGCCGGCTTGCCGCTGTCACTGCACCTGACCAGCCCGCAACTGCGCTGGCCGCTGACCGGCGCGGTCCAGTATCAGGCGGACAATCTCGATTATCAGTTCAAAGGCAAAGCGACCGACTATGTCATGTCGCTGCACACCGCCGTGAAGGGCGAATCTGTGCCACCGGCGACCGTTACGCTGGCGGGTAAAGGCAACGTTGAGCAGTTCAGCCTCGATCGGCTGCGCGTTGCCGCGTTGCAGGGCAATATCGACCTCACCGCGCTGGTGGACTGGAGCAAGGCGATCAGCTGGCGCAGTGAGCTGACGCTGGCGGGGATCAATACCGCGAAACAGTATCCCGACTGGCCAGCGCGGCTGGATGGCAAAATCACTACCCGCGGCAGTCTGTATGGCGGCAGCTGGCAGCTGAGCGTGCCACAGTTACAGCTGAAAGGAAACGTGAAGCAGAACGCGGTGACTGCCGATGGCTCACTGACCGGCAACAGCTACAACCAGTGGACGGTGCCGGGCATCAGACTGGCGCTGGGACGTAACCATCTGGATGTGAAAGGGGCGCTGGGCAAGAGTCTCGATCTGGACGCCAGCATTGACGCGCCGCAGCTCGACAATGCGCTGCCAGGTCTGGGCGGCGTAGTGAAAGGCACGATAAAAGCGCGCGGTACGCTGGCAGCTCCGCAGCTGCTGGCCGATCTCAATGGCCGTGGCCTGCGCTGGCAGCAGATGCAGATTAATCGCGTCACGCTGAACGGCGACGTCAGCTCCGGCGAGCAGGTGGCGGGTAAACTGCAACTGCGCGTTGAGCAGCTGAAGCAGGATGCGCTCACTATCCGTCTGCTGACGCTGAATGCGGACGGTAATGAGCATCAGCATCAGCTGAAGCTCAACGTGCAGGGCGAACCGGTATCGGGCCAGCTGGCCCTGAACGGCAGCTTTGATCGCCAGACGCAGCGCTGGAAAGGCTCCCTGAACGATACCCGCTTTGATACGCCGGTAGGGGAATGGCGACTGACCCGGGCGATGGCGATCGACTATCTCAACAGCCGTCAGACCGCCACCATCGGACCGCACTGCTGGCAGAACCCCAACGCCCAGCTCTGTGTGCCGGAACCGGTTGAAGCGGGTCCTGCCGGTCATGCGCATGTGGTGCTGAATCGCTTTGACCTGGCGATGATCAAGCCCTTTATGCCGGACACCACCCAGCTCAGCGGACTGTTCAGCGGTGACGTGCGCGTCAACTGGACCGCCGATGGTGGGCTGCCGACCGGCACCGTGGCGCTCAAGGGCAACGGGGTGAAAGTGGTGCAGGATGTGCAGGGCAATAACCTGCCGATCGCCTTCGACACCCTGAACCTCAACGCCGCGCTGCGTAACGGTCGCGCCCAGCTCGACTGGCTGATCCGCATCGCCAATAACGGTCAGCTTGATGGCAATGTGCAGATCGCCGATCCGGCCAACCGCCGCACGCTGGGCGGTAACGTCAACATCCGCAATATTTCGCTGGCGATGCTCAATCCGGCGCTGATGCAGGGCGAGAAGATCAAGGGTAACCTCAACAGCAGCTTGCGACTGGGCGGCAGCGTGCAGCAGCCGCAGGTGTTTGGTCAGCTTGGCCTGACCGGGGTCGATGTGGATGGCAACTTTATGCCGGTCGATCTCACCGCTGCCAACCTGAATCTGGTATTCAACGGCATGAGTTCCACCCTGAACGGGCTGGTGCAGACCGCGCAGGGCAACATCAACCTCAGCGGTAACGCCGACTGGAGCCAGCTGGATAACTGGCGCGCGCGCGTCGCGGCGCAGGGCAGTCGGGTGCGGGTGACGGTGCCGCCGATGGTGCGCATGGATGTCTCGCCAGACCTGGTGTTTGAAGCGACGCCCGCCGCCTTTAACCTTGATGGTCGCGTCGATATTCCGTGGGCGCGCATCACGGTGCAGGAGGTGCCGGAAAGCGCCACCGGCGTCTCGTCGGATGAGGTGATGCTGGATAAACAGCTGAAGCCGATTCAGCCGCAAACCGCCGCTATCCCGATTAACAGCAACCTGGTGATCCACGTCGGCAACGACGTGCGGCTCTCCGCTTTCGGCCTGAAAGCGAAGCTGAATGGCGATCTGAAGCTGGTACAGGACAAATCCGGGCTGGGCTTAAACGGCCAGATCAACATTCCGTCGGGTCGCTTCCACGCCTACGGGCAGGATCTGATCGTGCGTAAAGGTGAGTTGCAGTTTGCCGGTCCGCCGGATCAGCCTTACATCAACCTTGAAGCGATTCGTAACCCGGACGCCACCGAAGATGACGTCACCGCCGGGCTGCGCGTCACCGGGCTGGCGGATGAGCCGAAAGCCGAAGTCTTCTCCGACCCGGCGATGTCGCAACAGGAGGCGCTCTCTTACCTGCTGCGCGGTCAGGGGCTCGGCAGCGACGGTGACAGTAACGCACTGACTTCCGCGCTGGTTGGCTTAGGGGTTGCACAAAGTGGGCAGGTTGTGGGTAAAATCGGGGAGACCTTCGGTGTCAGTAACCTGGCCCTTGATACTGCCGGTGTTGGCGACAGCCAGCAGGTGCAGGTCAGCGGCTATGTACTGCCGGGTCTTCAAGTAAAATACGGTGTTGGCATATTTGATTCACTGGCGACGTTAACCTTGCGTTACCGCCTGATGCCTAAACTCTATCTGGAAGCCGTGTCCGGTGTGGATCAGGCTCTCGATTTGCTCTATCAGTTTGAGTTTTAGCAATGCGAATAATTGTCTACGGCAGTTTACGGCGCAAACAGGGAAACAGTCACTGGATGACCAATGCGCAGTGGCTGGGAGATCACCAGATTGAAGGCTTTGAGCTTTACAGTCTGGGCCATTATCCCGGCGTTATAGAGGGCAAGGGAGCGGTGCAGTGTGAAGTGTACCGCATTGATGCCTCAACCCTTGCGGAGCTGGATGCGCTTCGCACCAAAGGGGGAGAGTACAAACGTTATCTGACTCAGACGCCGTTTGGCAGTGCATGGCTTTATGTCTATCAACGCTCGGTGGCAGGACGCCAGCGCATTATGAGCGGTGACTGGCTGAAGCGTGATGAGGAGTCAGAGGCCTGAACAAAAACACCGTCCAGCTGGACGGTGTTTTTTTTTACTCACGGGCTGACGGCAGAATTATTTCTTCTGGGCGCGCTCGAATGAGGAGATGATTTCGGCTTTCGCGGCTTCGGCGTTATCCCAGCCATCCACTTTCACCCATTTGCCTTTTTCCAGATCTTTGTAGTGCTCAAAGAAGTGGGTGATCTGGGCGCGCAGCAGCTCTGGCAGGTCGTTCACATCTTTAATGTGATCGTACTCTTTAGAGAGTTTGGTGTGCGGAACCGCAACCAGTTTGGCGTCTTCGCCAGACTCGTCGGTCATTTTCAGCACGCCAACCGGACGGCAGCGGATCACTGAGCCTGGCACCAGCGGATACGGGGTCGGAACCAGTACGTCAACCGGATCACCATCCAGAGAAAGGGTATGGTTGATGTAGCCGTAGTTGCACGGATAGAACATGGCGGTAGACATGAAACGGTCTACAAACAGGGCACCAGACTCTTTATCAACTTCATATTTGATCGGATCGGCATTCGCCGGGATCTCAATGACAACGTAGATATCTTCTGGCAGGTCTTTACCTGCTGGCACCTGGTTCAAACTCATCTGGCATTCCTTCAGTAGTCGTATGTTGAGTGTCGGCTATTATAGCCAACTGACTCTGAAAGTATGCCCTCTTTTTGGCGTTTCGGAATGCGCCCTAACGCTACTTCGCCGCCACAAACAGCGAAACAATCCCGGCGGCAATCAGTGGCCCTACCGGCACGCCACGGAAGAAGGCGACGCCAATCACCGTGCCAATCAGCAGGCCACCGATCACCGAGGGCTGCGCGCTCATAAAGTTCACGCCACGGCCGCCCAGCCAGGCGACAAAAATCCCCACCAGAATCGCCACAATCGACTTCCAGTTAGCAAAGGATTTCAGCAGCGTGGCGGCGGGCAGCGAACCGCTGGCCAGCGGAGCCATCACCGCCACGGTAAGAATGATAATGCCTAAGGTAATGCCCTGTTTTTCGACGTAGGGGAAGAACTGGGCCAGCGGCGTTATTTTGATCGCCAGCAGCACCAGTATGGAAATGGTGACGGCGTTGTTGTGAACGAAGTAACTCAGCACGGCAAGGCCGACCAGAATAAGGGTGGAGGCGTAAGCAGCCATGGTTTCTCCCTGAAGGTGAAGGAGCGCACTGACCGCAGCCAGCGCCCGATCCGTTTATTAATCAGCAGTCGTCGGGATTGGCGCAGCTGCCTTTACCCAGTGACTGCAACATCAGCGCCTGATTCCGCACCAGGCTGAGGCCCTGCACGCTCAGCGCCACGCTGCCGAGCGTGCCTTGCGTGGCGAGCTGGCTACGGCTCGCCGCCAGCCAGCTATCACGGTAGCTCAGCCAGGCGCGCTGGGCGTTGCGCAATTTGCTTTTAGCCTCACCGGTCAGGGTTTTCATCTGTTTTTCATACTGCCAGTTCATCTCCTGGTCCCAGGCCTGGTTCGCGGTGGCGTAGCACTGATTGATGGCGAGGGTGGTGGTGGCGTCGTTCAGGCAGTGATCGAGTGCGGCGTCGGCGGGCAGCGACCGCGCCACTGCCGTCGCGCTGCTGAACAGCAGCGTCAGAACTACGGCTGTTTTCATTCTCAGTCTCCGGGTAGCGGACAAGCGGTGATCAGCTTGATTGATGTTTCCGTGATGATCAAGCTGTTAACACTCAACCCAGGTTAAAGTTTCGGAGGGTTATGGCCGATACTTGTTCCGTTTCAGGGCCGCTGGACATTTCGCCTTTCCTCATACACGGAAACTATCAAGATGAAACAGTTATCACTTCGCACGGGGTTGCTGGCACTGCTGGCATTTATGACACTGCTGCTGTTGGCGGTGAGTTTTATGGGTATCGTGGCAATTAACAAAGGAAACCGCTCGCTGGATGTGATCAACCGCATTCAGGGGATCGAGCTAAACAGTCTCTATCAAAGCAATGCTGATTTAATGCGGGCACGCGCTAATGCGGCGCTGGCGGTGCGCAAAATTGAAATTGGCCTGCTGGAAGAGGGCGCTGCCGTAACAAAACTGGCGCAGGCTGACGTGGTGGCGTCGCAGCAAAGCCTTAAGCGCTTCGTTGACGCCGGTACGGTGACCGCGCACGGTAAAACGCTGGCGGATGCGGTGTCGGGCAGTTACAAAGCCTATCTCGATCAGGGCATCCAGCCGATGATGAGCGCGCTGGATAAGCAATATACCGATGAATATTACCAGCTGCTGGAAGGCAACCTGGCGACGCTGGCGGCCAGTTATAACAAAGCGGTGGAGGACTTTGGTCAGTTCGCCGGGCAGGTCACAGAGGCGCAACTGAAACAGGCGGCCTATAACGAAACCAAAATGAAAATTCTGATTGCGGTGGCGATGGTCTTAACCCTGCTGCTGCTGGTGCTCGCCTGGCAGCTGCTGCGGCGGATGCTGCTGCAACCCCTGAACCTGGCGATTCTGCATCTGGAGCAGGTCGCAGCGGGCGATCTGTCGCAGGCGCTGCCGCCCGCCAGCAACAATGAGCTGGGACGGCTTAATCATGCGCTGGCCGGGATGCAGCAGTCGCTGCGCGCGTCGGTAAGCCAGGTGCGTGAGGCGAGTCTGCAAATCGATATCGGTAGCCGCGAACTGGCTGCCGGTAACGTCAACCTGTCGCAGCGTACCGAAGAGTCCGCCGCTTCGCTGGAGCAGACCGCGGCCAGCATGGAGCAGCTCACCGCGACGGTCCGGCTCAACGCCAGCAATGCCCAGCAGGCGCATCAGCTGGCTAATGCGGTGTCAGATACTGCCGATCGTGGCGCGGAAGTGGTCTGCTACGTGATGGAGAAAATGCACGAGATTACCGACAGCGCCAATCGCATCGGCGACATTCTCAGCGTGATTGACGGCATCGCCTTCCAGACCAATATCCTGGCACTTAACGCGGCGGTGGAAGCGGCGCGGGCCGGAGAACAGGGACGCGGTTTTGCCGTGGTGGCGAACGAGGTGCGCACGCTGGCGCAGCGCAGTGCGAACGCCGCCAAAGAGATCCGTACGCTGATCGGGGATTCCCAGTCACGGGTCAAAGAGGGCAGTGAGATGGCGACGCGCGCCGGAGAGACGATGGATGAAATTTCCGGTGAGGTGATGCGCGTCACCGCCTTGATGAAAGAGATCTCAATGGCCTCTGACGAGCAGAGCCGGGGTATCGAACAGGTCAATCTGGCGGTCACCCAGATGGATGAGGCGGCGCAGCAGAACGCGGCGCTGGTGGAGCAGGCGACGGCGGCGACGCAGTCGCTGGAAGCGCAGTCGGGTCAGCTCCAGGCCACTATGGCGCAGTTCAGATTGCAGACCGCGTAATAACAATGGTGAGCACACTCTGGTGTGCTCATTTCGCCTTCTCTTATTCGCCTTTTAAGCTCCTCATTACTCTGCCTGCATGATTTCTATCATTTCCCGAATTGGTTAATATGGTTAAACGTCTGAAAGAATGGATATTCGGGAGTAAATTGTGGAAAATTTAGTGATTAGCAATATCGATAAACTCATTGCAGCTTTTGAAAGCAACCCTATCTATATAGGTGCTGCTATTGTCTTCATTGCTGTGGTAGGGTTTATCCGCTGGTTAACAAAAAATATTAAAGCTGAACATCTTTTCCAGCATACGATCAGTAATAAACTACGTTTCATAAAAAATGAGCTTAAGGATGGGGTGATTGGAGCGCATCAACAGAAGCAACTCGAAAAGTGCTATGAAAACCTGTTAAATCAGAAAATATATGGTGTCAAAAATAGTTTTATTCAGCGTGAAGTCATTAATATTATCGATAACTCAAGTCAGATAAAAAACTTCAAATACTTTTCAATCTATCAATATGTTCTGGATGTTGATAGCGATGGAAAATTGTTTTTCAGTGAGCATAAAATAAAAGTAAGGTTCGTTGAAGCTTTATTGCTGCTGGCTATCGGCCTGCTTATGCTATGCTTTGGGTTCTGGATTATATCTTTAGGTTTGATGTTTGGATTATTAATATGCCTTTTAGGGATGGTGTTTTATTTCGGTGGCTTAGGCCATTTTCCTGCCAGTCGCAGCATGCGCAAACAGGCTGAAAAAGAGATAGCCAATTATTACCAGCATAGTCATGTTTCTGAAATGCGATAATAACACATCAATAAAAAAGCCTGCTTTAAGCAGGCTTTTTATGTTTTAACTCTACCAGAACGTGATCAGCCCTGACGGCAATCCGGGAACTCAGCCAGGAAACGCTCAACGTCGTTTACCATCGCCTCATTACCGCAGTAGAACGGGCAGCGCTGATGCAGCGTGACCGGTGGGATGTCCAGAATACGCTTCTGACCATCGCTGGCTTTACCGCCCGCCTGCTCAGCCAGAAACGCCATCGGGTTGCACTCATACAGCAGACGCAGCTTACCCTGAGGATGGCTGGCGGTGCTTGGATAGAGGTAGATCCCGCCTTTCAGCAGGTTACGGTGGAAATCCGCCACCAGCGAACCGATGTAGCGTGAGGTATAAGGACGGTGGGTCGCCAGATCCTCTTCCTGACAGAACTTCAGATATTTCTTCACACCCTGCGGGAAACGAATATAGTTACCTTCGTTAATCGAGTAGGTGTAACCGGTCTGCGGGTAAGTCATACGCTCGTGGCTGAGGCAGAAAACACCCAGCGAAGGGTCGTAGGTAAACGCATGCACGCCTGCACCGGTGGTGTAGACCATCATGGTTGATGAACCGTAAACCACATAACCGGCAGCAACCTGTTTGTTACCCGGCTGCATAAAGTCCGCTTCAACCACCGGCGTACCCGGTTCACTGACGCGACGGTAGATGGAAAAAATGGTGCCGACAGAAACGTTAACGTCGATGTTAGAAGAGCCATCCAGTGGGTCCATTAACACCACGTACTTACCGTTTTCTTCACCTTCAAAGATGACAAACTCATCTTCTTCTTCAGACGCGATACCGGCGACGATGCCGCGCGCTTTCAGGGCCGCTTTCAGTTTCTCGTTGGCAAACAGATCCAGCTTCATCTGCTGCTCACCCTGAATATTCTCGACGCCGCTGGCACCCAGAATATCCACTAAACCGGCTTTGTTGATGTCGCGATGGATGATTTTGGCACCCAGCTTAATAGCGGAAATCAGCGCTGTCAGTTCACCTGTAGCGTGCGGAAAGTCGTGCTGCTTCTCGACGATAAATTCGCCCAACGTTTTCATAACACATTCCCTGCTTCTTCGATGGAGTGGCAGCACGCGTAACAGTCTGCCAACGGATGCGTACGCAGTTTAGCCGATTGAACTTCAAAAACCATAGTCCTAATCCGTTTCTTCCGTCTGCGAGCGGCGTTACACTGTGCGCCGAACTTTTGAGTAATGGATCATGTTATGCGCATTCACATCCTTGGGATTTGTGGCACTTTTATGGGCGGTCTGGCGATGCTGGCCCGTTCACTTGGTCATCAGGTGACCGGGTCAGATGCCAACGTTTACCCGCCAATGAGCACCCTGCTCGAACAGCAAGGCATTGAATTAACAGAAGGTTATGACGCCAGTCAGCTTGACCCGACCCCGGACCTGGTGATTATCGGCAATGCGATGACGCGCGGAAACCCTTGTGTGGAAGCGGTGCTGGAACGCAACATTCCTTACCTCTCCGGCCCGCAGTGGCTGCACGATTTCGTCCTGCGCGATCGCTGGGTGCTGGCGGTGGCGGGAACCCACGGCAAAACCACGACAGCCGGGATGGCAGCGTGGATTCTGGAGTCGTGCGGCCTTGAACCTGGCTTCATCATCGGTGGGGTGCCAGGAAACTTCGACGTCTCAGCAAAATTAGGAAAAAGTCCATTCTTCGTGATCGAGGCGGATGAGTACGACTGCGCCTTTTTCGATAAGCGTTCCAAATTCGTCCATTACTCGCCGCGTACCCTGATCCTCAACAACCTTGAGTTTGATCATGCCGATATTTTTGACGATCTGCGGGCGATCCAGAAGCAGTTCCATCATCTGGTGCGGATCGTGCCGGGCCAGGGCAAGATCCTGCTGCCGGAACATGATGCCAATCTCAAACAGGTGATGGCGATGGGCTGCTGGAGCGAGCAGGAGAGCGTCGGCGAGCATGGGCGCTGGCAGGCGAAGAAGCTGACCACCGACGCTTCCCACTGGGAAGTGTGGCTCGACGGCGAGAAAGTCGGCGAGGTGAACTGGGGGCTGGTCGGCGAACACAACATGCATAACGGGCTGATGGCGATTGCCGCCGCGCGTCATGTCGGGGTGAAGCCGGAAGACGCCGGCCAGGCGCTGAACAGCTTTATCAACGCCCGCCGGCGGCTGGAGCTGCGCGGTGAAGTAAACAGCATCAAAGTCTATGATGACTTCGCTCACCATCCCACGGCGATTCTGGCGACGCTGGCCGCGCTGCGCAGTAAAGTTGGCGGCCGGTCGCGCATTCTGGCGGTGCTGGAGCCGCGCTCCAACACCATGAAGATGGGCGTCAATAAAAACGATCTGGCTCCCTCGCTGGCGCGCGCCGATGAAGTCTTTCTGTTCCAGCCGCACCATATTCCGTGGCAGGTGTCAGACGTGGCCGAAGCCTGCATCCCACCCGCACACTGGAGTGCGGATATTGATGCGCTGGTCGAGATGGTGGCGAAAGCCGCTCAGCCTGGCGACTCAATTCTGGTGATGAGCAACGGCGGATTCGGCGGTATTCATCAGAGGCTGCTGGAGAGACTGGCATAACATCCATTCAGCGCCCGCGCCGGGCGCTGATTTTTCCAGATACGATTGCCGCGACGATTATTCCCGTCATTTATACCCCATATTTTTGAGTCTGATCTGCTGACTCTTCCTGCTGCTGCCATTTTTCTTCTTTTCCTGTCTAAAACAGAAAGGCTTAGCGCGCCACTTATTTCTAGCATCTGCACTGTTGCCATAAGCTGATAAAAAAGCAATGAGCCAGATTCTCTTAGCGCAACCGGTTACCGGCTGGTCCGGCGTGCACCTTTATTCTGGCAAGGATTTTTAAATATAAGTTAATTTTGGGTTAATGAATGCGCTGGGAGAAATTCATTGTCCCGCTTACCAAAAATAAGGATGTTGATATGGGAAAGAATAAGCCATTAACGTTAGTGCTGGGCGTAACGCTGTTAGCCAGTTCTGCCGCGGCGCTGGCGACCGCGACGGTGGATTACCGGCATGAGTACCGCCTGCGCGATCGCACCCACTATGACAAACTTGGGCTGAGCACCACCCTGCCGGATAATATGTTCTTAGGTGTGGAAACCAAATTTAAAACCGGCGGCGCAGATCCGAAAGATAAATTTTATAACGACACCGTCTTAAATGTCGTGGAAGTGACCTTTCTGAAATCGTACTACTGGGGAAACTGGACGCTCTCCCCCTTTATTCAGCCGGAGTTTAACTCCTCACGCACCGAATGGAAATTTGGTGTCGCGCCCTGGTATAAATTTAATGACAGCTGGTCGCTCGGCGGTCTTTACCGACTGGAACTCACCGATTACGCCCATGACGATAACTGCCGAACCGGTGGCATCGATTATTGCGATACCGATCGGCATCGCACCGCTAACCGTTTTGATCTCTACCTGCGTAATAAAAGCGATCGGCTGACCACCACCTATAAGCTGGTTTATAAACACGCGGATGCGAAGCTGTTTGCTAACAAACATGACGACTATGAGCAGGAGTTGCAGTTCGATTATGCGCTGGGCAACGATCGCGTCTGGGTGCCTTACGTCACCTTTGGCGATATTGGACGCTCCGCCACCTCAAGCGAACGCCAGCTGCGGTTGCGTACCGGCATTCTCTACATCTATAAGTAATCGTCCGGGAGGCGGGCGGGCTGCCCGCCAGGGTGTTACTTCGCTTCGGCCAGTTCGCGCAGATACTGGAAGATCTGACGGGCAGATTTCGGCGGCTTGCTGCCCGCTTTCTCTTTCTGCGCGTTGCGGATCATGCTGCGCAGCTGCTGGCGATCGGCATGGGGATAGAGCGCAATCACGTCACTCATGGCGTCATCACCCTGTTCGATCAGACGATCGCGCAGCATTTCCAGTTTATGGAACAGCGCAACCTGCTGGTTATGGCGATTCTTGAGCTTATCCAGCGCGGTGCGGATCGGTTCCACATCGGTGCTGCGCAGCAGTTTGCCAATCAGCTGCAACTGACGGCGGCGACCCTCTTTGGTGATGCGCTGCGCCAGTTCGATTTCGCTACGCAGACGCTCATCCAGCGGGATCTTATCCAGCGAGTTTTTACCCAGGTCAACCAGTTCGGCCCCCAGGCGTTTCAGCTCTTCCGCATCGCGTTTAATTTCACTCTTACTGACCCAGATAATCTCTTCATCTTCTTCTTTATCATTATCTGGCACATCGTCGAGCCACTCATCGGGCTTTCTGGTCATTTCCGGGCTCCTGAAAAAAGAGGCTAATCCTACCAGTTTATCGGGTGACTGCGAAATTGTTCTCTGACTCTGATAGACTCAAATCATTCACACATAAGATTAGACGGCAGGTCGATGAACGTATCTACTCAGGTTGCAGAACAGCGAAAAGTACTGGAGCAGGCCATCGCACAGGCGCTTGAACTGGCTAAAGCCAGTACGGACAGCGCGGAAGTGGCGGTCAGTAAAACCACCGGCATCGGTGTCAGCACCCGCTATGGCGAAGTGGAAAACGTCGAGTTCAACAGCGACGGTGCGCTGGGCATCACCGTTTATCATCAGAATCGTAAAGGCAGCGCCTCATCGACCGACCTCAGCCCGGAGGCGATCAAACGTACCGTGCAGGCGGCCATCGATATTGCGCGCTACACCTCGCCCGATCCCTTCGCTGGCCCGGCCGACGCGGAGCTGCTGGCCTATGACGCGCCGGACCTCGACCTCTACCATCCGTGGGAGATTGATGCTGACCGCGCCATTGAACTGGCGGCCCAGGCTGAGCAGGCGTCGCTGCGCGCCGACAAACGCATCACTAACACCGAAGGCGGCAGTTTCAACAGTCACGTTGGCATTAAGGTGTTCGGTAACAGTCACGGCATGCTTCAGAGCTACTGCTCCAGCCGCCACTCGCTCTCCAGCTGTGTGATTGCCGAGCAGGATGGCAATATGGAGCGGGACTACGCCTACACCATTGGCCGCGCGTTTGAAGATTTAAAAAGCCCGGAGTGGGTGGGCGCAGAGTGCGCGCGTCGCACGCTCTCCCGTCTGGCTCCGCGTAAACTTCCGACCATGAAAGCGCCGGTGATTTTCGCCTCTGAAGTGGCGACCGGTCTGTTTGGTCATCTGGTGGGGGCGATCAGCGGCAGCAGCGTTTACCGTAAATCGACCTTCCTGCTCGATTCAATGGGGCAGCAGATCCTGCCGGATTGGCTGACTATCCAGGAACAGCCGCATCTGCTGAAAGGCCTGGCCTCCACCCCGTTCGACAGCGAAGGGGTGCGCACCCAGGCGCGTGACATCATTAAAGATGGCGTGCTGCAAACCTGGCTGTTGACCAGCTACTCGGCCCGCAAGCTGGGCCTGACCAGCACCGGTCACGCCGGTGGCATTCATAACTGGCGCATCGCGGGTCAGGGCAACAGCTTTGACGACCTGCTGAAGCAGATGGGCACCGGGCTGGTGGTCACTGAACTGATGGGGCAGGGCGTCAGTGCCATTACCGGTGACTACTCGCGCGGCGCGGCCGGTTTCTGGGTAGAGAATGGCGTGATTCAGTACCCGGTCAGCGAAGTGACCATCGCCGGCAATCTCAAAGAGATGTGGCGCAATATGGTGACAATCGGTGACGATATTGAAACCCGCAGCAATATCCAGTGCGGCTCAGTGCTGCTGCCTGAGATGAAGATAGCGGGACAGTAAAAGATGAATTTCTGAAGCAGCCGGTTGGCTGCTTTTTTTCATCACAATAAAAAAAGGAAGTAATGATGCGTAAGCACGTAATTGCAATGTTATCGGCTTCTCTGTTGTTCTCCAGCGTCAGCCTCTATGCGGCCGATCTGGAGCAGGATATGGACACGCTGAATGCGAACCTGAAAATCGTCAAAAAAACTGACGATGCGCAGGAGATGCAGCAGGCGTTAACCAAAATGCGCGCCGCCGCGCAGGACGCGAAGCAGTCGACCCCGGATAAACTGGAAGGTCAGCCCGCTGACAGCGCGCAAATCAAAGACTACCACGCGGGTCTCGACTCGCTGATTGCCCAGATCGACGTGGTCAGCGAACTGGCGAAAGCCAACAACGTAGCGGGCGCAAAGCGCGAAGCCGCCCGGTTTGATGAGATCCGCAACAGCAACCATAAAAAATTCCGTTAATCAGACTGCCGGTCAGCCCGACCGGCGGTTTTTTATCATCACTTCTGCTTATTACCGCTTATTCCCCTTGTCGCACCTGCCGATCGCCGCTGCACAACATCACCATTACTGAGCGTTAACACCATCACCCCGTGCATTTTGCGACGCATGTCGCACTAAGCGTGCAGCCTGCGATCTGGCGCACACCCTTCACTTCGATTTCCACTTGCTGCTGGAAATGTTGCCTCTCCACAGGGGCGGCTATCGCGGGTAATTTATTTTCAACGCGAATTATCCGGTTTAACAGGAGTAGCAAGGTGAGCAACAACGGCGTCCCGGTGCACGAAGCGCCACCGGAGAAAGTGCAACAGCTGGCTGACAGGATAATGGCGCAAATCGCGTTGATCTATCAGCAGCACGGCATTCAGCCCAACGCGGTTCAGCAGCAGATGCTGCAATCCCATGTCGGGGCGATGGCCTCCCGCTCCCTGAGCGGGGAGCCGCTGCCGGAGGTGGAAGCGGAGCTGTTTGAAGATATTCCGGCAGACACGCTGCAACTGGCGCAGCAGGTGGTGGATCTGTTCGGCAACCTGCCACGCGAAGAGGCCTGGCTGCTGTCGGTACACATTGAAGTCGCCCGGGCAAACAACTAGAGAGGAACGCAACATGGTAACTGTAGTGATTGGCGATCGTTTAGGTAAAGGCCAGAAAGTGGCCGCGGGCATTGAAAAAGCGGGTGGCCGCGCCGTGGTGGTGCCCGGTGTCGCCGCCGACATGAAGCTGGGGGATGTGATGAAGGCGGAAAACGCCGATTTCGGCATCTCGTTCTGCGGCAGCGGTGGCGCAGGTGCCATTACCGCCCAGAACAAATATGGCTACAAAGCGAAACACGGAATGCGCTCTGTGGATGAAGGTGTCACCGCCATTAACGAAGGTGCCACGGTGCTGGGCTTCGGCTTTATGGATAAAGAAGAGTTAGGCGAGCGGCTGGTGCAGGCCTGGAACAAGAAGCACGGCAGCTGATTATGAAAGAACAATACGTTACCCAGGTGACGGTCGAGGGCAAAGGCGACACCAGGGCGAAAGCCTTTGCCGATGCCCTGAGTCGGGTGCAGAGCCAGGTTCTGCGCGCGACGCAAAAAATTCTGCTGCGCATTGAACCTCAGGATGTCCGGGTGCTGCGTGCGCAGGAGAGCGTCAGAACCGAGAAGTTTCTCTTCTTCTTTCTGGCGCGCCAACGGCGGACCTTCAGCGTCACGCTGGAGATCACCGTCAGCGTCACCGTTTTCGACACCGACCAGGTGACGTTTACGGCGACATCCTGAAACAAAACCTGTTCACCTCAGCCAGCCGTTTGCCCGACCCGCTGCTGACCGTCTGCCACTCCGCAGCGGCCAGGCGGTAGCCGGGCGGCCTCTGGGGCAAAACGGGTAAAAACGACAACAAGGTACAACAACATGTTTTTAATCATTTTGTTTAAGTCGTTGATCATCGGGGGACTGGTGGGGGTCGGCGTCGGCGCTGGCGCTGCGCGGATGTTTCACGCACCCACCACTCAGGGCATGGGCGCATTTCGTACGCTGGGCGAGCTGAACTCGTGCGAAGGCGATCCGGCCTCTCACTTCTCCTTTGGTCTTGGCTTCTTTTTCAACGCCTGGGCATCTTCAGTCGCGGCCGGTTCATTCACCCAGGATGTCGATCATCGCATCATTCCAAACTGGGGTGCCGCCGCACTGATGATAAAGAATCGTAACGTGGCAGAAACGCTGCACGACCCGAAAAAAATGGCTATCGCCTGCGGCATCATCGGCATGGTGGTGGTCGCCTTCCTCAACTCCACCGCCTCCGCCGTGCCTGCTGCGTTGCAGGTCACCGCGGTGAAAGTGCTGGTGCCTGCCGCCAACCTGCTGGTGAATACCGTGATGCCGGTGATCTTCTGGCTGGCGGCGATCGACGCGGGCCGCAAATCGGGCTTCTGGGCCACGATTTTCGGCGGCCTGGCGCAGCTGATTATGGGCAACGCCGTACCGGGTCTGGTGCTGGGTATTCTGATCGGCAAAGGGGTGGAAGAGAGCGGCTGGAATCGGGTCACCAAAGTGATGATGACCGCCATCGTGCTGCTGTTTGTGCTGAGCGGCTTCTTCCGCGGGTTCGACATGAAACTGTTGCAGTCCTTCCAGCTCGGCATTCCTGGCTGGCTCGACATGATCCACAACACCGTGAGCGGTAAATAGGAGGCGATGCTGATGAACGAAAATAAAGGCTTCTGGTACGCCGACTGGTCTTTCCCGATCTTTGTTGGCCTGCTCTCTGCCGGTGTCTTTGCCGGGACCCATATGTATTACCTCTATGGTATCGGCGCGTTTAACGAAGTGGCGTTTGTGTCGATGCTGCGCTCCGGCATGGAGACCGGCGTCTATGGCGCGGTCGCGGCATTCGGTGCCAGCTTCCTGTTCGCCCGCATTATTGAAGGCTCGCTGGTGGGCATTCTCGATATTGGCGGAGCGATTCAGACCGGCGTCGGGCTGGGTGTACCGGCCCTGCTGCTGGGCGCGGGCATCGTCTTTCCGGTGGCCAATTTCGCGGCTTCGCTGGCAACCGGTCTGGTGATTGGCGTGGCGATTGGCTACCTGATTATTCTGGCGCGTAAATTCACCATCAACCAGAGCGACTCCACCTACGGCGCGGATGTGATGATGGGCGCGGGCAACACCTCAGGCCGCTTCCTGGGGCCGCTGATCATCCTGTCCGCGATGGCGGCCTCGATTCCGATTGGTCTGGGTTCGCTGCTGGGCGCGCTGCTGTTCTACCTGTGGAACAAGCCGATTACCGGTGGTGCCATCCTCGGTGCCATGATCCTCGGGGCGATTTTCCCGGTTGCTCTCTGATGTCACCGGCAGCCCGGCAGCGGGCTGCCGTTAAGGAGAAATCATGTACGACCTGATTATTCGTGGGGCACGACTCAGCGATGAACGGCTGGTGGACATCGCGGTGCAGAATGGCCGGATTGCCGCCATCGGCAGCGTCGAGGGCCGTGCGCACGATGAGCGCGATCTGGCTGGCCGCTATTACCTCAGCGCGGGCTGGATCGACTCTCATGTTCACTGCTACCCCAAGTCACCGATTTATCACGATGAAGCGGACGCGATTGGTGTGGCGCATGGCGTCACCACCGTGGTCGATGCGGGCAGCACCGGTGCTGACCATATTGATGACTTCTATCAGCTGACACGCGCGGCGCAGACCCAGGTCTATGCGCTGATCAACATCGCCCGCACCGGCATCGTCACGCAGAATGAGCTGGCCGATATGACGCAGATCGATGGCGCGGCGGTGCAGCAGGCGGTGACGCGACTGCCCGATTTTATTGTCGGCCTCAAGGCGCGCATCAGCAGCAGCGTGGTGGGCGACAACGGCGTGCAGCCGCTGGTGAAAGCCAAAGCGATCCAGCAGCAGAGCGGGGGTCTGCCGCTGATGGTGCACATTGGCAATAATCCACCCAATCTTGAGCAGATCGCCGATTTACTCACTTCCGGCGACATCATTACCCACTGCTTTAACGGCAAACCCAACCGCATTCTGACGCCGCAGGGTGAGCTGAAAGCGGCGGTTAAGCAGGCGATGGCGCGCGGCGTAAAACTGGATGTGGGTCACGGCAGCGCCAGTTTCAGCTTTGATGTTGCGCGGGTGGCGATTGCGCAGGGCATTCTGCCCGACACCATCAGCTCCGATATTTACTGCCGCAATCGTCTGGCAGGACCGGTACACAACCTGGCGCACGTGATGTCGAAATTTTTCACGGTGGGGATGACCCTGCCGCAGGTGATCGACTGCGTGACGGTAAACGCCGCGGCCGCCCTGCGGCTGACGGGTAAGGGTGCACTGAAGGTGGGCTATGACGCCGATCTGACCATTTTCACCGTTAAACAGGAAACCCGGCCGTTCATCGATTCAGAAGGTGAGCAGATCGCGGGTGAGAAACATCTGGTCCCGCTGGCGGCGGTGGTCGCCGGTCAATGGATCACGACTGAAGAAGGAGTAGCGCATGACCTCGGTATATGAGAAGTATGGCCTGAAGCCGGTGATTAACGCCTCTGGCCGTATGACGATCCTCGGCGTCTCCACGCCGTCGAGTGAGGTGATCGATACGGTGAAATATGGCCTCGATCACTACTTTGAGATGAAAGATCTGGTGGATAAGACCGGGGCTTATATCGCCGGTCTGCTGAAGGTGGAGAACGCGCTGGTGGTCTCCTGCGCTTCGGCAGGCATCGCCCAGAGCGTGGCGGCGGTGATCGTCAAAGACAACGACTGGCTGGTGGATAACCTGCATGCCGCGCCGCTGACCGTGCCGCATCAGATCGTGGTGCCGAAAGGCCACAACGTTAACTATGGCGCGCCGGTCGGCAGCATGGTGGCGCTGGGTGGCGGGCAACTGGTAGAGGCGGGTTACAGCAACGAATGCTCACCGGCACAACTGGCGGCGGCGATCACCCCACAGACCGCGGCGATCCTCTACGTGAAGTCGCACCACTGCGTGCAGAAAAGTCACCTTGATGTGGCGCAGGCCGCGGCGGTGGCGCGCGAACATAACGTCCCGCTGATCGTCGACGCGGCAGCGGAAGAAGATCTGCAATGCTACTACCAGGCAGGAGCCGATCTGGTGATCTACAGCGGCGCAAAAGCGATTGAAGGGCCGACCAGCGGGCTGGTGATTGGCCGCCACCACTACGTTGAGTGGGTTAAACGGCAGACCAACGGCATTGGCCGCGCCATGAAAGTGGGCAAAGAGGGCATTCTGGGGCTGACCCAGGCGATTGAAAACTATCTGACGCAGCCAAAAATCAGCGGCGCGCAGATGGTGGAAAAAATGACGCCGTTTATTGAGCAGCTCAACACCTTGCCGGGCGTGACCGCTCGCGTGGTGTGGGATGGGGCAGGACGTGACATCGCCAGGGCGGAGATCGCCTTTGATGAAGCCGTGATCCGGCAGCGCACCGGCGATCTGGTGCAGGCGCTGAAAAACGGCGAGATCGCCATCTACTTCCGTGGCTATAAAGCCAACGAAGGGATTATTGAAGCGGATGTGCGCAGCGTCAGCGCCGAGCAGTTGCACACCATTTTTAGCCGCATCCAGGCGCTGTTAACCGGAGAAAAACAAGCATGACGCTGACACCCCATTTTTATCAGGATCGTCTCTGCCTGAACGTACTGGCGGGATCAAAAGAGAACGCGCGCGCCATCTGGCAGGCGGCGGAAGGGCATGTACTGGTTGGCGTGCTGTCGAAAAACTACACCAGCAATGAGGCTGCCATCGCCGATATGCGCGAGTATGCCGCGCTGATCGATAACGCGCTCTCGGTTGGACTGGGCGCGGGCGATCCTAATCAGTCGCAGATGGTGAGTGAGATTTCCGCGGTGCTGCAACCGCAACATGTGAACCAGGTCTTTACCGGCGTCGCCACCAGCCGTGCGCTGCTGGGCCAGTCGCAGACCGTGGTCAACGGGCTGATCTCGCCAACCGGCACGCCAGGCCAGGTAAAAATCTCGACCGGACCGCGCAGCGCGCAGCGTCGCGACGGAATAGTGCCCGTTGAAACGGCCATCGCGATGCTACAGGATATGGGCGGCAGCTCGGTGAAATATTTCCCGATGGGCGGTTTGCAGGCGGTGGATGAGTATCGTGCGGTCGCCGAAGCCTGTGCGAAACAGGATTTCTGGCTGGAGCCAACCGGCGGTATCGATCTGGCGAACTTCGGCGAGATCGTACGCATCGCGCTGGACGCGGGCGTCAGCAAAGTGATCCCGCACGTATATAGTTCGATCATCGACAAAGCCAGCGGTGAAACCCGGGTTGAAGATGTGCGGCAACTGCTGGCAATCTGTAAACAGCTGCTGGCCTAGGGATCGCGCCGATCGGCTCATCTGTCACCGGGTGGGCCGATCACACCACATGGACGTGGCATCACGATCCCCGTAGGCTGATGTTATGGTTCGGCTTTTTCTGTCTGCATACAGGTAACACTCGTGAGATTTCCCAATCAGCGCCTTGCGCAACTGTTTGATGCCCTGCAAAACGAAACGCTGCCTCAGGATGAACTGGCGCGGCGCTTTGCCGTCTCGACCCGCACCGTGCGCACCGATATTACCGCGCTGAACTCACTGCTGGCGGAGCATGGCGCGCAGTTTATCCTGAACCGTGGCGCGGGCTATCAGTTGAAGATTGAGGACGCTCAGCGCTTTCAGCATCTGCAACAGCACAGCGCGTCACCGCTACGGGTGCCGCGCACCTCGCCGGATCGCGTTCGCTACCTGCTGACCCGCTTTCTCACGGCGACCTACTCGCTGAAGCTGGAAGAGCTGGCGGAGGAGTGGTTTGTCAGCCGCGCCACCTTGCAGAATGATATGGCGGAGGTGCGCGAATGGCTGGGGCGCTATCACCTCACCATTGAGAGCAAGCCGCACTACGGCATGAAGCTGTTCGGCAGCGAGGTGGCGATTCGCACCTGCCTGACCGACCTGCTGTGGCAAATCGATCAGGCGCAGCCGGAGAGCCCGTTGCTCACCATCGAAGCGCTCGACAGCCACATCCTTGAAACGCTGCGTCCGCTGCTGCAAAACTGCTTTGCCCGGCACAACATCCGCATCAGCGATGAGGGCGAGCGCTATCTGCGGCTTTACTGCGCCGTGGCGGTGCGGCGCATCAGCGAAGGCTACCCGCTGAACGATCCCGGCGCGGAGGAGATTGGCGACGAGGTGTGCGAAGCGGCACGCCAGCTGATCAACCTGATGCGCCCGCTGGTCAGCAAACCGATCTCCCCGGCCGAAGAGAGCTGGCTGCGGGTCAATATCGCGGCGCGCCAGATTCAGGCGGTCGCCCCCAGCGCCATCAATGCCGATGACGCCGACGCGCTGGTGGATTACCTGCTCAGCTTTATCAACACCCACTACAACTTCAATCTGCAAAGCGATCAGCAGCTGCGTGCCGATCTGCTCACCCATATCAAAACCATGATTACCCGGGTGCGCTACCAGATCCATATCCCCAATCCGCTGCTGGATAACATCAAACAGCACTATCCGATGGCCTATGATGTGACGTTAGCGGCGGTCACCAGCTGGGGGAAATATACCCCTTACGTTATCAGCGAGAATGAGATTGGCTTTCTGGTGCTGCATATCGGCGTCGGGCTGGAGCGCCACTACGATGTGGGCTATCAGCGTCATCCGCAGGTGCTGCTGGTGTGTGACAGCGGTAACTCGACGCTGCGGATGATTGAGGCGATGCTGCTGCGCAAATATCCGCAGCTTCAGGTCACGGCGCGTTTATCACAGCGCGAATATGAGGCGCGCAGCCGGATTGATGAGGATTTTGTTATCTCCACCATCCGGCTCAGCGAAAAAGAGAAGCCGGTGGTGGTGATGTCACCGTTTCCCACCAGCTTTCAGCTGGAGCAGATTGGCAAGCTGGTGCTGGTCGATCGTACCCGCCCCTATATGTTGGCGAAATTTTTTGATGCTCAGCATTTCCATATCGTCGATCGGCCCATGACCCGGTCGGCGCTGTTCCGGCAGCTATGCGATCAGCTGGAGGCAGAAGGCTATGTCGACGCGACGTTCTATCCCTCAGTGGAGGAGCGCGAGGCGATTGTCAGCACCATGCTGGGGGAAGGCATTGCGCTGCCGCACTCGCTGGGGCTGCTGGCAAAGAAAACCGTGGTCTGTACCGTGCTGGCTCCCCACGGCATTCCCTGGGGCGACGATACCGCCTATGTCATCTTCCTGCTGGCGATCAGCAAAAGCGAATATGAAGAGGCGATGGCGATCTACGATCTGTTCGTCACCTTTCTGCGTGAACGGGCGATGACCCGCCTGCGGGAGAGCAGCGATTTCACCAGTTTTAAAGCGGTGGCGATGGAGTGCCTGAACCGGCTATAAGCGGTGGCAGGCGGCCGGTCGCCGCTGACCTGGCGGCGTTAGTTTTTCTTCGCCAGCAGACGCGGGATCTCGCGCAGGCACCAGGCTTTGGCTTCGCCCATGCTGTCGCGCCGCCACGCCATAATAATGTCCACCTCACGGGTATATTCCGGGCTGACCACCCGCAGGCGACCTTCGGCAATATCCTGCTCTACCAGCGAGTAGGGCATGGTTGCCACGCCCAGACCGGCCAGCAGCGCCCGGCGTTTATCATCCATGCTGCTGACGGTCAGGCGCTGTTGCTTATCCAGCAGCTGCACGGTGAGAACCGGCCGCTCACGCGCGGTATCCGCCACCGCAATGCCGCGATATTTCACCCGCGTCACTTCAGACTGTGGTTCAGGCTCGTTATGAATCGGATGGTCGGCGCTGGCGACATAGACGCTCATCATGGTGTAGAGCTTGCGGGTATTGATTTCAGTCGAGGCGCGGAAGTGCATATCCGGGGCAATCACAATATCGGCACGGCCCTGTTCCAGTCGCTCCCATGCACCGGCTAACACTTCCGTCACCAGCGAGAACTGGGTGTTGGCTTTGTCCGCCAGTCGGGTCACCAGCGGAAACAGTGCCTCAACCGGTACCAGCGCTTCGGTGACGATGGTCAGGTGAGTCTCCCAGCCGCGCGCCAGCGCTTCCGCGTCGGTAGTGAGCTTATCGGCCGCTTCCAGCAGCACCCGGCCGCGTTCCAGCAGCATGCGTCCCACGTTGGTAAATTTAGTGCGGTGGCCGGAGCGGTCGAACAGCACCACATCCAGCTCCTCTTCCAGCTTCTGCATGGTGTAGCTGAGTGCGGAGGGGACGCGGCCCAGTTCATCAGCCGCCGCGGCGAAACTGCCACGCCGGTCGATCGCATCCATAACACGTAAAGACTCAAGGGTTAACGCACGCTCTTTGGCCATCCTGGTTCTCTGTCAGGAAATTTGAACATGCCGGGCAGATTAACTGGCTAACAATCCGGCGTCCAGACTTTTACCATGGGGGCATACAGTCCGTGACCGATCCTTGTCACCGGACGCTGGAGGTAAAAAATGATCACAACCCGCAGTGCGTCCGCTTGTGGACAGGCCGACTTCGGCTGGTTGCAGGCGCGCTACAGTTTCTCTTTTGGCCACTATTTTGATCCCGGTCTCATGGGTTACGCCTCGTTGCGCGTCCTGAACCAGGAAGTGCTGGCACCGGGTGCCGCTTTTCAGCCGCGTACCTATCCGCAGGTCGATGTGCTGAACATCGTGCTACAGGGTGAGGCGGAATATCGCGACAGTGAAGGTAACAGCATCAGCGCCAGCGAGGGGGAAGTGCTGCTGCTCTCTGCTCAGCCAGGGGTAAACTATACGGAAATTAATCTCAGCAAAGAGCACCCGCTGACGCGCATGCAGCTCTGGCTGGCCGCCTGTCCTGAGCGGGAAAATTCGCGGATGCAGAAAATGGCTCTGCCAGCTGGCAGGGTATCTCAGCTGATCGCCTCGCCAGACGGCGTGGATGGCAGCCTGCAACTGCGTCAGCAGGTGTGGATCCATCAGGTTGAGCTGGCACCAGGCGAGCACTATGCGCTGCGCTTAAAGGGACCGCGGGCCTATCTGCAATCGATACATGGATCGCTGGAGGCGGGTTCCGGCGCAGAGCACCGTGAAAAACTGGGCTGTGGCGATGGGGCCTTTTTGCAGGACGAGCAGCAGCTCCTGCTGACGGCAAAAACGGCGACGCGGGCGCTGGTGATCGATATTCCGGTCTGAGAATTCAGACAATAAAAAAGGCGGCCTGGGCCGCCTTTTTGCGTTCTGCACCTTACTTCAGCATGGTGAACGCGGTGGTGACGTGCTTCACGCCGCTGACGCGGCTGGCAATGTCGGCGGCGGCCTGCGCCTCCTGCTGGGTAACCAGACCGAGCAGGAACACTTCGCCATTCTCCGTCGTCACTTTCACATTGGAAGATTTCACCTGATCGCTGCCCAGCAGTTGCGACCGGATTTTGGTGGTGATCCAGGTGTCGGAGGAGGTGGTCCCCAGCGTCACTTTCTGACCAATGCGGATTTCGTTATAGACTTCGGTGGCACCGTCAACGCCCATGGTGATCTGCTTCGCGCGGTTGGCAATCTCCTGCGAAGGTGCCTGACCGGTCAGCAGCACTTTACCCTGATAGGCGGTGGCGATGACGCGGGCATCGGTTTTGATCTGCTGATCTTTGGCTAAGGCGTTGGTGACACGCAGTTCCAGCGTACCGTCGTCAACCTGGGTGCCGACCGTACGGGGATCGGTAGCGGTTTTGGTCGCGACAGCCGCGCCGCCGGCGACGACCGCAACACAGCCTTGCAGCAGCATGGCGGTCAACAGAATAGCTACAGCATTCAATGCTTTCATTAGTGCTCCTTCGGTCATTCCTGATGAGGAAACAGGGTGTTATCAATCAGATCGCATAAGCAGTTAACCGTCAGCATATGCATCTCCTGAATACGAGCGCTGCGGTGCGACGGGATACGGATTTCCACATCCTGCGGCCCCAGCAATCCGGCGAGCTCGCCGCCATCATAACCGGTAAGCGCAACGATAGTCATATCGCGTGTTACCGCCGCTTCCACCGCCTTAACGATGTCGCGGGTGTTACCGCGGGTTGAGATAGCCAGCAGCACGTCGCCCGCCTGTCCCAGCGCCCGCACCTGCTTGGCGTAGATTTCATCATGCAGCCGATCGTTGCCAATCGCGGTCAGCATCACATTGTCCGCACTTAACGCCAGCGCCGGTAAGCTGGGGCGCTCGGTCTCAAAACGATTGATCATGCTGGCGGCGAAGTGCTGGGCGTTGGCGGATGAAGCGCCGTTGCCGCAGCTCAGGATTTTATTGCCATTGAGTAACGACTGTACCAGCGTCATTGCCGCGCGGGAGATGGCATCGGGCAGCGCCTCGGCGGCAGCAATCTGGGTTTGGATACTTTCGGTAAAACACGCTTTAATTCTGTCCTGCACATGACCACCTGGTTCTAAACGTCTGCATTAAAGGCATTCGGCAGCCATTCGAGCGCCGTGCCGGTAATGGCGATGATGTCGAAACGGCAATTCACTGTTTCAAAACTGCCGCCGCGTTGCGCCAGCCAGAGAGCGGCAGCACGCAGCAGCTTTTGTTGTTTATCGCGGGTCACGCTGGCGAGTGCGCCGCCGTAACGCGCATCGCGCCGGTAGCGAACTTCGACAAACACCCAACAGTGCCCGTCACGCATAATCAGGTCAAGTTCACCATCGCGAAAGTGAACATTACTGGCCTCCCATTTCAGGCCAGCCCGCTCAAGATAGTGCCGGGCCCGCAACTCATGCCCGGCACCAATCTGACGGCGATTTAGTTGACCGGTGCGATTTCGCCCCGGCGATACTGGTTCCATGTCAACTTCCTGTTGATCACACAATCCGTGTCGGCGCTGAGCTTGCCGGTATTGCCATCCAGCGTAAAGCCAGGCGCCTGGCGCATCTGGTTGAAGTGATTCGCCAGCGTCCAGGCATCCATACCCATCGCATAGAGACGCACCAGCGAGTAGTCATTATTAAATGACTTCGAGGTCTGCTGCATCAGGCCAGGATTGCTGCCGGAGAGCAGGGGAATATCGCTGAACTGCAAGCCCTCCATCTCCAGACGGAAGTCGGGGCCGGCCCCCGCCTGTGCGCTGCGTGAGCTGGCGTAGAGCGCGATGTTGCTGCGGCTGCCGGTGCGCATGGTGATCATCGGCTTGATCAGTTGCAGCTCATCCTGGGTTGAAACGATATAGACCGAATCGACCGCGCCGCCGCTGTTCGCGCTGCTGGGGCTGACCACCTCAGGCGTGCTCTGCTGCGGGGCCGGAATCGTCAGGCCCGCAATGGAAACGCCCTGAGAGGCGGCGGGAGCGGCGTTAACCGGCGTACCTGATAGGCTGATACCCGCACCGCTGTTAATGCCCTGTTTCAGCTCCGAGGTGGAGCCAAAGCGCTGCTGCATCACGGTACCGCCACCCAGCGTCTGCCACTCCTGAGCAAAAGCGTTGGTCACACGGTTGCCCAGTCCGCTGCGCGGCACCAGCAACAGCGGCTGACGTTTGCCCTGTTCCCAGATATGGTGCGCGGCATCGCGCGCTTCGTCTTCAGGAGAAAGCGCAAAGTAGCAAATATTCGGATGGTTCTGGATCTTCTCCGGCTCGTTCAGCGCCAGCACGTTCAGTGGGGTCTGGCTATTCGCCACCTGCTCAACGTTGCTCTTCAGTAAAGGACCGACGACGAGAGTGGCACCATCCTGCTGCGCCTGTTGCATCACCTGCTGAATCGGCTGACTGCTGGTGTCATAGACCTTGATCTGCGCGTTACTGGCTGACTCGGTGGCGGCGGGCTGGGCGGGCGCTTGCTGTGTTGTTGCGGCGGGCTGTTGCGTCGTCCCGGCGGCCTGCTGTTGCGGCGCGCTGATAGGATCGCTGGCCGAGCCGACCACGGCGGCGCTGTTTGCTGGCGTGGCGCTGGCGGTCGCGTCAGCCGCAGCGGGCTGGGCGGCGGCTGGCTGAGCCGTCGGTGTGGCGACGCCATTCTTCGCGTCGTTAAAGCCTTTCTGGATCGCATTGGCGAACACCTGCGCCTGGCCATTCAGCGGCAGCAGCAGCGCGATAATGCTGGTTGAGGCTTTGGTGTAGTTCTGTACCTGGCTCAGCTGCGTCGGCAGCGTTTTCGCCGCCGGATTCTGTGGATAGCGGGTCTGCCAGTCCTTAATCGCTGACTTGAGCATCTCTGCATCCTGGGCATTGGTACGCCAGACATTCAGCAGGTCCAGCCAGCCTTGCAGCACATTCTCATCGGCGTTAATCACCAGATTGCTGGCTTCCTGTGGTGACATCTGCGTCAGCGCCTGCCAGGTGGCGTCAATGTTACCCTGATGATCGGTGCCTTTCAGCAGCGGCTCCTGGGCAATATAGGTACGCAGCAGTGAGAGCGACGGACGGCCCTGCGCGCTGGCGATTTGCAGGCTGTAGAAACGCGCCAGCTGATCCTGCGACAGTGCACTGGTTTTCACCGCGGCTAACAGTGGCTGAGCGTCCTGAATCTTCTGCTGAGCAATCAGCAACTGCGCTTTCAGCAGCAGCGACTCCTGCTGCTGCGTTTCGGAAAGCTGCTGCGGCAGCTGGCTCAGCTGCTGGGTCGCCTCGGGATACTTTCCTTCCTTCAGCAGGGCGCGGACTGCAAGTAATTGCCAGTCGGTCTTGCTATCATCGCTGCTTTGCTGCGCTTGTTGCAGATAGTAAGCAGAATTGGCTGTGACAGGCCCCTGAATATTGACGGTTGAGGTTTGCGGCCCCTGACCGCTACACGCGGCTAAAATCAGCCCAGCAAGAATGACAGGCAGAAAGCGTCCTGTTTTATGACGAACGACTTTTGAAGGAAGCATACTGTATCCAGTGATGTTTTTTTCAAGATGCTCAATATTAAATCGGCAATTCGGATGAAACAATGAAACAACTCGATCGGGCAGAGATTTCTGCCAGCACGCTCTACATCGTTCCAACCCCGATTGGTAATTTGGGTGACATCACCCAGCGGGCGCTGACGGTGCTTTCGAGCGTCGATCTGGTCGCTGCGGAAGATACACGTCATACCGGGCTGTTGCTACAACATTTCGCCATCAATGCGCGACTCTTCGCACTTCACGACCACAACGAACAACAGAAGGCGGAGCTGCTGCTGACGAAGTTGCAGGAGGGTCAAAGCATAGCCTTAGTTTCCGATGCTGGCACGCCGCTGATCAACGATCCCGGCTACCATCTGGTGCGTCGCTGTCGTGAGGCGGGGATTCGCGTGGTGCCACTGCCGGGTGCCTGTGCCGCCATTGCCGCGTTAAGCGCCGCCGGTTTACCCTCCGATCGTTTCTGTTACGAAGGATTTCTGCCTGCCAAAACCAAAGGCCGCTGCGATGCACTGCGCGCGCTGGTGCAGGAGCCACGCACCCTGATCTTCTATGAATCGACCCACCGTCTGCTCGACAGCCTCCAGGATATGGTGAGCGAGCTGGGGGGCGATCGCTATGTGGTGCTGGCGCGCGAGCTGACCAAAACCTGGGAGTCGATCTATGGCGCACCGGTCGCCGAGCTGCTGGCCTGGGTGAAAGAGGATGAAAATCGCCGCAAAGGGGAGATGGTGCTGATTGTTGAAGGGCACAAGGCGGATGAAGAGGCGCTACCGCCTGATGCGCTGCGCACGCTGGCGCTGCTGCAAAAAGAGCTGCCGTTAAAACGCGCCGCCGCGCTGACCGCCGAGATCCACAACGTGAAGAAGAATGCGCTCTATAAGTATGCGCTGGAGCAGCAAGAGGCGTGACAAACGGCGGCGAATGTCCTATTATCCCGCGCCGAAGCTGACCAGACAGTCGCCGCTTTGTCGTCGTCCTCACTTGTGGGGAGACGGGCAGAGGGGAGGAAAGTCCGGGCTCCATAGGGCAGGGTGCCAGGTAACGCCTGGGAGGCGCAAGCCTACGACCAGTGCAACAGAGAGCAAACCGCCGATGGCCCAGCAATGGGATCAGGTAAGGGTGAAAGGGTGCGGTAAGAGCGCACCGCGCGACTGGCAACAGTTCGTGGCACGGTAAACTCCACCCGGAGCAAGGCCAAATAGGGGTTCACAAGGTACGGCCCGTACTGAACCCGGGTAGGCTGCTTGAGCCAGTGAGCGATTGCTGGCCTAGATGAATGACTGTCCACGACAGAACCCGGCTTAACGGTCAGCTTCGGCTTCTTTCTTAAAAAACCCCGCTTCGGCGGGGTTTTTGCTTTCTGGCCCTCATGGCAGGCATGATGAATCTCTGCTCACCACGCGCCTGCTTCAGCCAGCACAATGACAACCTACATCCCCGCCCGCTAACCGCGGCCGTGCGGCTCATCCCAGTCAAACGCCGGACCCAGCGAAATCACGCCGTTCGGGTTGATGGTCTTGTGGCTGCAATAGTAGTGATGGCGAATATGCGGCAGGTTCACCGTCTCCGCGATGCCCGGCATCTGATAAATATCGCGCAGAAAACCGCTAAGATTTCTGAAATCGCTGATGCGATGGCGATCGCATTTAAAATGGGTCACATAGACCGGATCAAAGCGTACCAGCGTGGTCCACAGGCGGAGATCTGCTTCCGTCAGTTGATCGCCGGTGAGATAACGGTGCTGCCCCAGTATCTGCTCCAGCCGGGAGAGGGAATGGAACAGTGCGGTGACCGCCTCGTCATAAGCGGACTGCGAGGTGGCAAAACCGGCTTTGTAGACGCCGTTGTTCACAGTGTCGTAGATCCAGCCATTCAGCTCATCAATCTTCTCGCGCAGGGCAACCGGGTAGTAATCCCCGGCGCGTGCGCCGACCGCATCAAACGCGCTATTAAACATCCGAATAATATCGGCAGACTCATTGCTGACGATGGTGCTCTGCTGCTTGTCCCACAATACCGGCACGGTGACACGGCCACTGTAGTGCGGATCGGCGTGCAGATAGAGCTGATAAAGAAACTCGTTCTGATAGAGCTTATCGCCGGTCGCATCCTGGAATTCATCGTCAAAGGTCCAGCCATTCTCCAGCATCAGCGGATGCACCACGGAGACGTCAATCATGCTATCCAGACCTTTCAGCTGCCGCATCAGCAGCGTACGGTGCGCCCAGGGGCAGGCCAGAGAGACATAAAGGTGGTAGCGGTCGCGCTCGGCGACAAATCCCGCTTTGCCGACCGGACCCGCGCTGCCATCGGCAGTCACCCAGTTGCGAAACGCTGACTCTGAACGCTTAAAGCGTCCGCCGGTTGATTTGGTGTCGTACCAGGTGTCATGCCAGACACCCTCAATTAACTGTCCCATATTGGCTCCAATGCAAACAGGGCGAGGAAATTTCCCCGCCCTGCTAAGTATATGTGGCATTACGCCTTATGTGAGATTAGCGCGCAATCGCCGACTGCGGCTTTCTTTTGCTGATCAGACGGTCAATGCTGTAAGCGCCCGGACCGACCAGACCCAGTACCAGGAAGCCGCCAGCGATAGAGAGGTTCTTCATAAACATCAGCTGGTTAACGCCTTCCGCGAAGTTACTGTGAAACAGAAACGCAGTCAGAATCGTGAAGCCTGCGGTGAACAGGGCGGTAAAGCGGGTCAGGAAACCGAACAGAATCGCCAGGCCGCCGCCAAATTCCAGCAGGATAACCAGCGGCAGCATAAAGCCAGGCACGCCCATCGCTTCCATATATTGCTGCGTCGCCGCATAACCGTTGATCTTGCCCCAGCCAGCGGTGATGAACAGGATTGGCATCAGGATGCGAGCCAGCAATAAACCAGTGTCTTCAAATTTTTTCATCATTTACTCCAGCGCTATCAAAAGTGCAGGGCAGGCTGCCCGCAGGGTTTAAGCCCGCTGAAAGCAGTGCTGCCATTCATTGGGTTGATAGCTGAAGATGATAATCGCGGCGTGAAAAGGTTGTAAGCGAGATATACTGTCGGTGTTTATCAGGAAATTTGATAAAGAAAAGCCGGTCTGTTCAGGACCGGCTTCAGGCGGATTAACGCGGTGGCATGGCGGACTTGATCATGCGCCAGGTGCTCCAGGCGCCAAATCCCCGTTTTGCCCAGCGTAACAGCTTACTGGGACTGCGGATGGAGTAGATAGCCAGGGCGCTACTGCCAATGGCCAGATAGCGACGCAGGCTGAGGAAAGTGAACCAGCCACGATCGTAATGGGCGGTCCCTTCCAGCCAGTCACGCCGCGCCGCGCTCAAATCCAGCCGCTGCTGCTGCACATGCTTAAGCAGTTCATGGAGGCGTTCTTCACGTTCGCGGCGGCTCATCAGCGTTGATCCTCAAGCAGGTCGCGGTCCGTCTGCAACTCTTTGCGGGTGTGGCGCAACAGTGTGGACTGACGCGATTTGTGTAGCGTCCAGAGCCCGAAGATCACCGCCAGCAGGAACAGCGTGCCGGTGGTGATACCGATAGCCATCAGGCGATACTGCGCATCGACCGCCCAGATGATCAACACCATCAGACTCATCAGGCCAAACGCGGTAAACAGCATCGTCAGGCCAACCATCAACAGCAGCTGTATCAGGTTAGCTTTCTCTTCTTCCAGTTCCACCACTGCCAGGCGAACGCGCGTCTCTACCATGCCAACCAGCGTGGTAACAACGCGCTGGCCGATGTTGATGACCCCTCTGGCCGGGCCGTGGTTGTGCTGTGAATCAGCCATAATCAGCGACGCGAAATGAGGATGCCCAGTGCGACGCCAATCGCTGCACCGATACCGACACCCTGCCATGGATTTTCACGCACGTAGCCTTCCGCTTTCTGCGCGGCTTCACGTGTGGTTGCCGCCAGACGCTCGCTGGACTCGCCCAGACGCTCACGTGAGCTATCCAGCGCCGCACGCGCTTTATGGCGCAGCTTATCCAGCTCACCTTTTGATTTCTCAGTGCTGCTGCTCAGCACTTCTTCCAGGGTGTCAGCAAGGTTTTTCAGTTCAGCACGCAAATGTTCCGATGATGTGTCTTTAGACATAAAATACTCCTTTAACATCAGTAGATTAATTCCGATTAATAGGGCTCCGCCTGTAACTTCTTCAGCTCCCGGCGCGCTTCGTCCAGCTTTTGTTCTCGTTTCGCGATCTTCTCCCTGTCGTCACCTTTATCGCGCTCTTCCCTGAGTGCGTGTTCACGTTCAGCAACCGACTGCTTCTGAGCGTTAATTCTTTCCAGATGGGCTGCTTCAAGTTTCTTGTCACTACAGTCGGCGCGCACTTCGGTCAGCGCGCGCTCCAGGCCGTTAACCCGACGCTGGTTGTTGTGCTTCTGCGCCATCTCAATTTCATGCTGAATATCCTGCTCTTTCTGCTGACAGAGCGCCTCTGCCGCCAGCAGCGAACCCGATACCGAAAGCAGGGCTATTCCCAGTAGTACTTGATATTTCATCAGGCTTTTTACCTTCCATTGCGACCTGACCCATCAGCACCCGGCAAAGCGGGCCGTGCCGGGCGGTGAGAATCGACTCTGGTGTAAGCATAGACACCGGGAGTAAAAAGTTCAAAAAAGACCGGGAGATAGCGGGCATTTCAGGCCGTTACGCGGTTGCGCAACGGCCTGTAGAGAGAGTGGGCCGGAAGATTAGGCCAGTGAGAGGTGCTGAGACTGCTCATGCTGCGCCACAATAAAGCCCTGTGGCAGCAGACGGCGCAACACTTTCTGTGCCGCCAGGCTCTGCTCTTCGTTATCAAAATGAATGATCAGCGCATCGCCAGAAGGGGTAATGCTTTTGATGCGGATCCCCTGGGCGCTCAGCTGCTGGTAGAGATAAAACCCGTCCGGCAGCGTGGCTCCCGCATGCGAAACGCGAATCTGCACCACGGTTTCATGGTGAATCAGCGTGGGTGCGACGCACAGCGCCGCCAGCGCCAGGACGCCAGCCGCCAGCCAGGGTAGCCAGCGTTTAGGAATAGCCTGTAATCGTTTCATTACTCCGCTTTCCCGTTCTGATTTGCCTGTCGCTTACGCCATAACACCACCAGCGAGCCCACCAGTCCGATTACCAGCAGCGCCAGTGGCAGCATCATCAGGAAGAACATCAGCTCATCTTCGTAACGCCGGAAAATCGGGGTTTTCCCCAGCGCAAAGCCCAGCACGGTGAGGATCACCACCCACAGGAAAGCGCTCACCCAGTTGAAGAACTGAAAGCGGGCGTTGCTCAGGCCCGACAGCCCGGCAATGGTTGGCAGCAGCGTGCGGACAAAGGCGATAAAGCGGCCAATCAGCAGGGCGGACAAACCGTGGCGGTGGAACAGGCTGTGCGCCCGCAGATGATACTGCGCGGGAAGATGGGATAACCATTTTTGGACGGTGGGCGTGTTACCCAGCCAGCGGCCCTGTATGTAGCTCACCCAGCAGCCGAGACTGGCGCCGGTGGTTAAAACCAGAATCGTCAATGGGAAACTCATGGTGCCTTTGGCAATCAGTACGCCGACCAGAATCAGCAGGCTGTCACCCGGCAGAAACGCGGCGGGAAGAAGGCCATTCTCTAAAAACAAAATCATAAACAGCACGCCGTAAATGGCCCATACCAGCGCGGGATCGGAGAGGGTTTCATAATCCTGTTGCCACAGGGCATGAAGCAAAGCTTGAAAAATATCCATCAATCATTCCTGAACATCATTGTTAAACATGCCCTTTTGGGACTGAAGCTGAGACCGGCATTAAGTTGTAAATTTTAGGAGCACAGCCTGAGCGGGACTTTCCGGGTCCTTCCAGAATAGATTGTTAATTCAGCGATTTTATAAAACCCTGTCGCAAAGGGTAATAAAAGGGCGGTAACTGTAACAAAAATCGCCAGTCTGAGACAGGAAAACTCTCTGACGCACAGGAGTTTTACCTTGTGAAACGGTGTGTAAAAAGGAGCTTTACATGAGCTGACACTATTGCAGATTAACTGACCATGTTGGCGCTTTTTCAGACGGCGCTAGCGGACGTTATTCGACCCGTCGGGCAGGATCACCGGATTTTCAGCGAACATGTAACGGTCGACGTTAAACTCAAAATCATCGGCGGTGGCATTGAACAGCATCTGTTTGGTGTTTTCCAGATGCTGCCACATCGCCAGTTTGCTGGCGGCGGGATCTTTACGCATCAGGGCTTTGAGGATTTGATCGTGATCGTCGCACCAGCTGAGGATACTGCGCTGGTCGATATGCTCGTGGAGTTTGAGCCAGTAGGGGTTGTGCAGGCGGTGCAGCCACATCTTTTCAACGATGGCTGCTAACGCGCTGTTCTGTGTCGATCGCGCGATACGCACATGAAACTGCATATCCCACTCGGAGTCGCGGAAGTGATCCTCCTGGCGGGCTTTTTCCTGAATCGCCATCAGGTCGATAATATCCTGTCGTGTCACCTGGGTGGCGGCGAACTCGGCCACGTTGCTCTCAATCAGCTGACGCGCCTGAAGCAGCTCAAACGGACCAAAGGTGGCGAATTCGAGCTGGCTACTGGTGGCGGCGATACGATTCTGTTGCTGGCTGGCGATCACATGAATGCCGGATCCCTTGCGGACCTCAACGTAGCCTTCCACTTCCAGCATAATAATCGCTTCGCGTACCACGGTGCGGCTCACCTCCATCTCTTCGGCGATCAATCGCTCAGCCGGCAGCTTTTCGCCAACCGGATAGAGTCCGGTTTCAATACGGCGTTTCAGCTCGCTGGCCAGCTGTTGATAAAGTCGACGGGATTCGGTGAGGTCCATAGCACAATCCTGGTAGCAGACAGATAAGTTGTTATACCACTTCAGGACGTGCGAGGAAATGGGCTGGCTTGCGCCAGCCCGATGGATTAACTGCGAATGGCGTTCGCGGGCGGTATCGCCGCTTCGGTGTTCAGTTCTGAAATCGGTTTATTTTTCAGCACGGTCCAGATTACTACCGCGCCCAGCAGATCGAACACCGCCAGCGCGGCGAACAGCGGGCTGAAGCCCAGCGTATCAGCCAGCGCACCCACCACCAGCGCGAACATGGTGCTGGCAGTCCAGGCCGCCATCCCGGTCAGACCGTTGGCGGTAGCGACTTCGTTACGGCCAAAGACATCGGACGAGAGGGTAATCAGCGCGCCTGAGAGCGCCTGGTGGGCAAAGCCGCCGACGCACAGCAGCGCGATGGCGATATAGGGGCTGGTGAACAGGCCAATGGTGCCGGGGGCAATCATCAACACCGCGCCCATCGTTACCACCAGTTTCCGGGAGACGATCAGGTTAACGCCGAACCAGCGCTGAAACAGCGGCGGCAGATAGCCACCCAGGATGCAGCCAAAATCAGCGAACAGCATCGGCATCCAGGCGAACAGCGCAATCTCTTTCAGATTGAAGCCGTAAACCTTAAACATAAACAGCGGGATCCAGGCGTTAAAGGTGCCCCAGGCAGGTTCAGCCAGAAAACGCGGCAGCGCGATGCCCCAGAACTGGCGGTTGCGCACGATCTCCAGCGCGGACATTTTCCGGGTGTTGCCGGTCTGATGCTGTGCTTCCTGGCCGGAAATAATGTAGTCGCGCTCTTCATCGCTGAGCTTCGTCTGCTGTTTCGGGTGTTTGTAAAACAGCAGCCAGCAGAGCGCCCAGGCCATACTCAGCACCCCGGTAATGATAAACGCCATCTGCCAGCTGTGCGCCATGATCGCCCAGACCACCAGCGGCGGTGCCAGCATCGCGCCTATCGAAGAGCCGACGTTAAAGTAACCCACCGCGACCGAGCGCTCTTTGGCCGGGAACCATTCGCTGCTCGCCTTCAGACCCGCCGGGATCATCGCGGCTTCCGCCGCACCCACCGCGCCACGCGCCAGCGCGAAGCCGCCCCAGCTGCCCGCCATCGCGGTAGCGGCGCAGAAGATCGCCCACAGCACGGCGAACACCGCGTAACCGACTTTGGTGCCGAGCAGGTCCAGCACGTAGCCCGCCACCGGTTGCATCAGCGTGTAGCAGGCTGAGTAGGCCGCTACAATGTAGGAGTACTGCTGCGTGGTGATATGCAGTTCAGTCTGTAACGTCGGGGCCGCTACCGCAATGGTGTTACGGGTCAGATAACCCAGCACCGTCCCGAGCGTCACCAGCCCAATCATGTACCAGCGTAACCCTTTGATTTTACGCATCCTCTACCTCTTCCAGTTCTGTATGCGGTCTTGCCGCTGTTGTTATCTGGAGCGGGACAGCTCGTGACGCAGCTCTGCTCACGCCCGCAGGTCCTGTCTGAGCGACCCTGTTATGACCTTGCCGTTTGTGAGTCGCTAATGACCTCACGATGGGGAGTGAGCCTAACTTGTTATACAACTTTAAAAGTTGAGAGCCATCACAAAAACCCTTTCTGCGCTGTGGGATACTGGAAACCTGCGTAATGACAGCCATTTAGCGCGTTACCGGCGACAAAAATGTCCATAGCGGCCGCCAGCTGCTGCCGTTTATGTGAGCAGGATCGCAAATAAATGCGTAACGCCCTAAAATTGGTATGATAACTTTGAGCCATCAGTGGTTCAGTTGATGAGGAAGCATCTATGTCGCGTTTTATGACCGAGGATTTTTTGCTGGATAGCGAGTTCGCCCGTCGTCTCTATCACGACTACGCGAAAGATCAGCCGATTTTCGACTATCACTGCCACTTACCGCCGCAGCAGATTGCCGAAAATTATCGCTTCGCCAACCTTTATGACATCTGGCTGAAGGGCGATCACTACAAGTGGCGGGCGATGCGCGCCAACGGTGTGGCTGAGGCGTTCTGTACCGGTGATGCCAGCGATCGCGAGAAGTTTGACGCCTGGGCGCGCACCGTGCCGCACACCATCGGTAACCCGCTCTATCACTGGACCCACCTGGAACTGCGCCGGCCTTTCGGCATCACCGATACGCTGCTGTCTGAGAAGACCGCGGACAGCATCTGGCAGCGCTGCAACGAGCTGCTGGCACAGGATAGCTTCACCACGCGCGGCATCATGCAGCAGATGAAGGTGAAGATGGTCGGCACCACTGACGATCCGCTGGATGACCTGCGCCACCATCGTACCCTGGCGGAGGATGCCAGCTTCGGCGTGAAGGTGTTACCGAGCTGGCGGCCAGACAAAGCCTTCAATATTGAAGCGGAAACTTTCCTGCCGTGGATTGAGAAGCTGGAGCAGCTGACCGACATCAGCGTGCAGCGTTTTGACGACCTGCGCAGCGCCTTAAGCCAGCGGCTGGATCATTTTGCGGCCCACGGCTGTAAAGTCTCCGATCACGCGCTGGATGTGGTCTGTTACGCCGAGGCGGATGACGCCACGCTGGATGCGATTCTGGCCCGCCGCCGCAGCGGCACCGCGCCGGATGCGCACGAAACGGCACAGTTCAAAACCGCGGTACTGGTCTGGCTGGGCAGCGAATATGCCCGTCGTGGCTGGGTGCAGCAGTATCACATTGGCGCACTGCGCAACACTAACCCACGGCAGTATCAGCTGCTGGGACCGGATGTGGGCTTCGACTCCATCAACGATCAGCCGCTGGCGGAACCGCTGGCCCGGCTGCTGGGCGCGCAGAATCTCAATAACGCGCTGCCGAAAACCATTCTCTACTGCCTGAACCCGCGCGATAACGAAGTGCTGGCGACCATGGCGGGCAACTTCCAGGGTGAAGGTCAGGCGGGCAAAATGCAGTTCGGCTCCGCCTGGTGGTTTAACGACCAGCTGGATGGTATGCAGCGTCAGATGACCCAGCTGGCGCAGATTGGCCTGCTGAGCCGCTTCGTCGGGATGCTGACCGACAGCCGCAGCTTTCTCTCCTATACCCGTCACGAATATTTCCGCCGTCTGCTGTGCCAGATGATTGGCCGCTGGGTGGAGCAGGGTGAAGCGCCAGCCGATGAAGCGCTGTTAGGCCAGATGGTCCAGAACATCTGCTTTAACAACGCCCGCGATTACTTCGGCATCGAGCTGGGAGCCTGATGATGAAAAGGCTAAACCGCCACGACTTTCCGGGCGCGGCTTATCGCGATCGGGTGATCCAGTTCGGCGAAGGCAACTTCCTGCGCGCCTTTATTGACTGGCAGATTGACTGGCTCAATGAACATCAGGGCACCGATGCCGGGATCGTGGTGGTGCGGCCGCGCAACCGTGAGGTCAGCGACAGCCTGAATCAGCAGGATGGACTCTATACCACGCTGATCCGCGGACTGAACGATCAGGGCGAGCAGGTCAGCGAAACCCGGCTGATCCGCAGCCTGAACCGGGAAATCCAGCCTTATCAGCAGTTCGCTGAGTTTATGGCGCTGGCGCACAATCCCGATCTGCGCATGGTTTTCTCCAACACCACCGAGGCGGGCATCGCCTTTGTCAGCAGCGATCAGCTCACTGACCAGCCGGCCAGCAGCTTCCCCGGCAAACTGACTCAGCTGCTGTGGGCGCGTTACACCCACTTTAACGGGGCCAGCGATCGCGGCTGGCTGGTGGTGCCCTGTGAGCTGATTGACCACAACGGCGATACGCTGCGCGATCTGGTGCTGCGCTACGCCGATCACTGGCATCTGCCGTCAGAATTTAAAATCTGGGTTGATCACCACTGTGCTTTCTACAACACCCTGGTCGATCGCATCGTCACCGGCTTCCCGGCGGAGAGCGAGCAGCTGCAACGCGAGCTGGGTTATGAAGATCGCTATCTGGTGGCGGGCGAAGTCTACTACCAGTTTGTGATTCAGGGGCCGTCGGCGCTGTTTACGGAGCTGAAGCTGAACGCGCTGTCGCCGCAGGTGCGGCACGTCGACAACATCGCTCCATATAAAGCGCAGAAGGTGGCGATCCTGAACGGCGCGCACACCGCGATGGTGCCGGTGGCGTTTCTGGCCGGTCTGGAGAGCGTAGGCGAGGCGATGGCCGATCCGGCGATTGCCGGGTTTATCGATACCCTGCTGCGTGACGAAGTGATCCCGACGCTTGATCTGCCCGCCACTGAACTGCATGCGTTTGCCGACGCGGTGCTGCGCCGCTTCCGCAATCCCTTTATCCGCCACGCGCTGCTGTCGATTGCCCTTAATGGCATGACCAAATTCCGCACCCGTCTGCTGACGCCGCTGCTGGCCGCGCATCAGCAGAGCGGTGTCTGGCCGGCGCACATCACCTTTGCGCTGGCGGCGCTGATCGCTTTCTATCGCGGCGAGTCAGCCGGGAAAAGCTGGCCGTTACAGGATGAGCCGCAGTGGTTAGCGCGCTACGCCAGCGGCTGGCAAGCCGTTGACGCGCAGCAGATCACGCCGCGACAGCTGGTGCACGACGTGCTCGGCGACGCGCAACACTGGGGAGAAGATTTAAATCAGCAGCCTGGACTGGCTGACGCTGTCACCCGACACCTGCAAAACATCATCGCCCACGGAATGCGTGAGGCGCTGAGCCAACTGAGATAACGCTATGCAAGACGCAATTAAGATAGATCTTCGCGACAACGTCGCCGTGGCGTTGCGTGACCTGAAGCCGGGCGAGACACTGGCGCTTTCGCCAGCGAGCGTCACGCTGCAACAGGCGGTCGGACGCGGACACAAGTTCGCGCTGCAACCGATCGCCCAGGGTGAACGGGTGATCAAATATGGTCTGCCGATTGCCCATGCCACGCAGCCGGTGGCGGCGGGTGAGCTGATCCACTCGCAGAATGCCCGCACCAATCTCAGCGATCTGGATCACTATACTTACCAGCCGGAATTCGTGACGCTGCCACCCCAGGCGGGCGATCGGGAAGTGCAGATCTATCGTCGCGCTAACGGCGAAGTGGGCATTCGCAATGAACTCTGGATCCTGCCGACCGTTGGCTGTGTCAACGGCATCGCACGGCAGATCCTGCAACGTTTCCTGAAGGAGACCCAGCAGGCGGAGGATATTGATGGCGCGTTTCTGTTCAGCCACACCTTCGGCTGTTCGCAGCTCGGCCAGGATCATGAGAACACCCGCACCATGCTGCAAAACATGGTGCGCCATCCCAACGCGGGCGCGGTGCTGGTGATTGGTCTTGGCTGTGAAAACAATCAGGTCGATGTGTTCCGTGACACCCTCGGCGCGTTTGAGAGCGACCGGGTTGAGTTTATGGTCTGCCAGCAGCATGACGATGAAGTGGAAGCGGGCGTGGAGCGGCTGCATGCGCTCTATCAGAAAATGCGTCACGACCGGCGGGAGCCTGGCCGACTCAGCGAGCTGAAGTTTGGTCTGGAGTGTGGGGGTTCGGACGGATTCTCCGGCATCACCGCCAACCCGCTGCTGGGGCGTTTCTCCGACCAGATGATCGCCAACGGCGGCACTACAGTACTGACGGAAGTGCCGGAGATGTTCGGTGCGGAGCGCATTCTGATGAGCCGCTGTCGTGACGAAGCCACCTTCGACAAAACGGTGGCGATGATCAACGACTTCAAACAGTACTTTATCGATCACCAGCAGCCGATCTACGAAAACCCCTCGCCGGGCAACAAGGCGGGCGGTATCACCACGCTGGAGGAGAAGTCGCTGGGCTGTACCCAGAAAGCGGGGCAGAGCCAGGTGGTTGATGTGCTGAAATATGGCGAGCGGCTAAAAACGCCGGGGCTGAATCTGCTGAGCGCGCCGGGCAATGATGCGGTTGCCACCAGTGCGCTGGCCGGAGCGGGTTGTCACATGGTGCTGTTCAGCACCGGGCGTGGCACGCCGTATGGCGGTTTTGTGCCGACCGTGAAGCTGGCGACCAACACGCCGCTGGCGGAGAAAAAGCCGCACTGGATCGACTTTAATGCTGGCCGTCTGATTGAGGGAATGAGCATGGATGAGATGCTGGCTGACTTTGTTGACACTATTGTGGCGATAGCCAGCGGTCAGCCGACCAACAATGAGAAGAACGACTTCCGCGAGCTGGCGATTTTCAAAAGCGGGGTAACGTTATAGTTTGTCAGGCAGGAAAATGACGACCTTGATCGTTCAGAGAGCTCAAAAGCTCAAAGAGCGGGTGGCAGAGTCCGAAGAGCAAAGCGTCCCGCGCCAGGGAAGGCGCGGGCCGAGCGAGCAGGGATGCGTAAGCGACTTTGCGATCGGACTCTGCCACCCGCGAAGGGCAGAGGAGTAACCGACGATAATGACGATTAAGCCCGACTGGTTTCGCGTTCGGCTTCTGCCTGACAGACCGCCGCGGTAAACAGAATATCGGTCGAGGAGTTCAGCGCGGTTTCCGCCGAGTCCTGCAACACGCCGATAATAAAGCCGACTGCCACCACCTGCATCGCCAGATCGTTGGGTATGCCAAACATGTTGCAGGCCACCGGAATCAGCAGCAGTGAACCGCCCGCCACGCCCGACGCGCCACAGGCGCAGAGTGACGCCACCAGACTCAGCAGAATCGCCGTCGGCACATCGATGCTGATACCCAGCGTATGCACCGCCGCCAGCGTCAGCACCGTAATAGTGATCGATGCGCCCGCCATACTGATGGTCGCGCCCAGCGGAATCGACACCGAATAGGTATCTTCATCCAGCCCCAGCCGTTTCGCCAGCGCCATATTCACCGGAATATTGGCGGCGGAGCTGCGGGTAAAGAAGGCGGTCACGCCACTCTCACGCAGGCAGGTAAACACCAGCGGATAGGGGTTGCGCCGGATTTTGCTGAACACCAGCAGGGGATTCACCACCAGCGCCATCAGCAGCATACAGCCGATCAGCAGCGCCAGCAGATGGGCATATTGCCACAGTGCGCCAAAACCGGTGGAGGCGAGAATCGAGGCCACCAGCCCGAAAATCCCTACCGGCGCACAGCGGATCACACAGCGTACCAGCCAGGTCACGGCGTGTGAGGCGTCGTTCAGCAGGGTGCGGGTGGTGTCACTGCTGTGACGAAACGCAAGGCCCAGCCCAACCGCCCACACCAGAATACCGATGTAGTTGGCCTGCATCAGCGCGGTGATCGGGTTGGCGACCATGCTCATCAGCAGCCCGCGTAACACTTCGGTAATACCGGAAGGCGGAACGATTTCGGTCGATCCGGCTGCCAGCGTCAGCGTCTGCGGCACCAGATGGCTGAACACAACCGCTACCACTGCGGCGAAAAAGGTACTCAGCAGATAGAGCATAATAATCGGCCGGATATTGCTCTTCTGGCCCTGCTGGTGGTTGGCGATAGAGGCGATCACCAGCATCAGCACCAGCATTGGCGCGACCGCTTTCAGCGCACTGACAAACAGTTCACCCAGCAGGCCCACCGCCAGCGCGGCATCGCGTGAGATCCAGGCGAGCGCGACACCGGCGACCAGCCCAACCATGATTTGCTTCACCAGGCTACCGGCGAACAGCCTGCCCAGATGTGAGGAGAGAGTTTTCGGCATAATAGTTTCTATATTTTGTCGCGGATGGTGTTTTAGCGGCGATGTTTTACAGCGGCTAAAACGGTTTGCCCGGCGGAGTATAAGGAAAAGATCGGATGAGAAAAGAGAAAGTTCTGTGGGTGTGGCGGCAGTCAGGTTTTTATTATGCTGGATAGGGGAAGTGTGACAGAGATATGAAATGCCACGACCGGTGGCTGCAAAATAAAACAGGGGCATCCGTTGCCCCCGCAGGTAATTATGGCGAGATCCGTTTCTGGTCTCTTTTGCGGTTCACCCAGGCGTTAATCAGCAGGGTTGACGCCAGGATCGCACCGACCACGCCCAGCGAAATGCCGACCGGAATATGGTAAAGATCGACAATCAGCATTTTGAAACCGATGAACACCAGCACAATCGCCAGGCCATACTTCAGCATTGAGAAACGCTCCGCCACGTTCGCCAGCAGGAAGTACATGGCGCGCAGACCGAGAATCGCGAACAGGTTGGAGGTCAGCACAATAAACGGGTCGGTGGTGACGGCGAAGATCGCCGGAATGCTGTCGACGGCAAAGATCACGTCGCTGATTTCCACCATGATCAGCACCAGCAGCAGCGGTGTGGCAAACAGCACGCCGTTTTTGCGGGTGAAGAACTTCTCACCGTCGAGCGTCTCGGTCATGCGCAGATGTTTACGCAGCCAGCGCACCACCGGTTTGTCGCCGACCGCGTGATCGTCCTCTTTCGCCAGCGCCATTTTCACGCCGGTAAACAGCAGGAAAGCGCCGAACACATAGAGGATCCAGCTGAACTGCGTCACCAGCCAGCTACCGGCGAAAATCATGATGGTACGCAGCACGATAGCGCCCAGTACCCCGTAGATCAGCACCCGGCGTTGCAGGTTGGCCGGAATCGAGAAGTAGCTGAACAGCATCAGCCAGACGAAAACGTTATCCACCGCCAGCGCTTTCTCCAGCACATAACCGGTCAGGAAGGCGAGCGTCTGGGTGTTGGCCACTTCCCGTCCCGCGCTGCCCTCCAGATACCACCAGAAAGCGGCGCTGAACAGCAGAGAGACGGAAACCCAGATCAGTGACCAGACCGCAGCCTGCCTGAAAGACATGGTCTGCGCGCCACGGCGTCCCTGCAACAGCAGGTCGATAGCCAGCATAATCACCACCACAACCGCAAAGCTGCCCCAGAGCAGAGGCGTACCCACAGTTTGCATATTCGTATCCTGTCTTAAAAATAAAAAACGGCTGAAGTCAGAAGACATCAGCCGCTTATTTTTGTGTAAGCAAACCTCGCCTTCCGGCAAGGTCTCACTTACAACACAGAAATTGATTCCGGGTTGCCTGATGACCGGATGCTTACGCAACGTAATGACGATCAATCAGCTTACAAGTTACTCCCCTTTGCAACATCGTAAGTTACGGATTCGCCGCCCGGTAAGCAATCACTCTCAGTCATATTTTGAAATATTTACACTTCGTGCCGATCGGCGGGGAAGATCACCCCGGTCTGGCGGCGGATCTCTGTCAGCAGCGCGGCGGTGATCCGGGAAACCTCCAACGCCGGATGATCCACCTGGCGCTGCTCCACCAGCCGGACAAAGGTGTCAGCTTCATAGCGCATGGTGTTGCTGTGCTGCGGCTGGCTCAGCAGCTGCTTCTCACCGCCGCGCGGCACAAAGCTCAGTTGCTGACACTCCGAAATCTTCTCAATCAGCAGCGCGCCCGCTTCGCCCTGAATCTCACTCGGCAGGCTGGAATCACTGACTTTTGAATGCAGGATGGTCACGTCAAAATCGCCGTAGCTCAGCAGCACCACGCCATGCGCATCGACGCCGCTCGCCAGCAGCGTGGCGCTGGCCTGCACCCGCTGCGGTTCGCCCCACAGCGTGACCGCCGCGGCCAGACAGTAGTAGCCAATATCCATCACCGAGCCGTTCGACCAGCGCGGATCAAAAGTATTCGGGTTTTCACCGTTGAGATAACGCGGATAGCGTGAGGAGTACTGGCAGTAACTCAGCAACGCCTTACGCAGCTTGCCCACTTCGGGCAGTGCCTGTTGCAGCCGCAGGAAGTTGGGCAGGCTGGCGGTTTTAAACGCCTCGAACAGCACCACCTGATGTTCGCGGGCGCAGGCGATCAGCTGCTCCACCTCCGCCAGATTTGAGGCCAGCGGTTTTTCGCATATCACATGCTTGCCGTGCGACATAAACAGCCGCGCCTGCTCGCAGTGCAGGGCGTTGGGGCTGGCAAGATAGACCGCATCGATCTCCGGGCTGGCGGCCAGCTCATCCAGCGAGGTAAAGGTCTGCTCGCAGGGATAGTCGGCGCGAAAAGCGTCGGCCTGTGCCTGAGTGCGGGAATAGATCGCACTGAGCTTCATCGCGCCAGTCTCCTGCGCGGCATCAATAAACTGGCGTGTAATCCAGTTTGTTCCCACAATGGCAAAACGAATCACGTCATCTCTCCGGCAGCGGTAAAGCGGCAGAGTAACATCTTCCCGACGCGCTGCAAGGTCGCGGGCCGGGCAGGGATTGATCCTGCGATCCGCATTCCAATACTATGCTGTCGCAATGATTTTTAAGCACCAACCAGGGAGCGCAGGTGAAAGCGAGTAAGCACGCATTAAACTGGACCACCCTGCTGATCGCCATTCCGGTCGGCTGTGCCGCGTCACTGGTGACGCTGGCTTTTCGCGGGGTGATCGAACTGATCAACCATCTGCTGTTCGCCCGTGATGGCGAGATTACCGAGTCGCTGCATCTCTGGCCGTGGATATTCTGGCCGCTGCTGGTGGGGGCGGGCGGGGTGCTGGCGGGCTTTTTTCTGCGCTACGCGGTCGCCATTGAACAGCAAAAGACGGTGAAAACCGACTACCTCGAAGTGATCAACGCCCGTCTCGATGCGGTGCCGACCCGGACCTCGCTGTTTCGCGCCTTGTCCTCAATTGCCAGTATCGGCAGCGGCGCATCGATAGGGAAAGAGGGGCCGATGGTGCAGCTTTCAGCGCTGTGCGGCAGCGTTATCGGCCGCCTGCTGCCGGCGTCGCTGAACCTGAAAAACAGCGATGTGGTGGCGATGGCCGCCGCCGCCGGTCTCTCTTCGGTCTACCATGCGCCGCTCGCCTCGGCGATTTTCGTGGCGGAGATCGCCTTTGGCATTTCCGCGCTTCAGCGGCTGATCCCGCTGATTATCGCCTCCGCCGTGGCGGTGATGACCATGTGGTCGCTGGGATTCCGCAGCGCGCTCTATCCGCTGGCGGACGCGAATTTCGGCATGGATCTCAGTAGCCTGCTGATGACGGTGGTGATTGGACTCTGCGCCGGGCTGGCGGGCTGGCTGCTGATTAAATGCATCGCCCGCAGCAAAGTGCTGTTCAGCCGGATTGCCTCGCTGCCGCTGCGCCTCGGCGCGGGCGGATTCGCGGTGGGGTTACTGGCGTTGATCTCCACCGATATTCTCGGCAACGGCTACGAGGTAATTGTCAAAGTGATGGCGGGTCACTATCTGCTGCCCGGTCTGCTGCTGTTGCTGCTGCTGAAAACGCTCGCCACCAGCCTGTCGGTGGGCTCCAACGCGGTCGGCGGGCTGTTTACCCCCTCACTGCTGATTGGCGCGCTGCTGGGGGTGATCCTCGCCAGCGCAGGCGCGGCGCTGCATCTGCCGCTCGGCAACCTGCTGCTCTATGCGGCGATTGGCATGGCGGCGGTGCTGGCGGCGGTCAGTCAGGCACCGCTGATGGCGATGCTGATGGTGCTGGAGATGACGCTCAACAGCAGCTTGCTGTTTCCGCTGATGATCGCCTCGGTGCTGGCGTCGATGGTGGTCTATCGGCTGCAATCCGCCAGTACCTATCCGGTAGTGAGTAATCACTTCAACCGCTCAGAGGCGAAATATGATTTTGATAACATGCGCATCGCCGAGCTGATCATCGCCGGTGCGGCGTTGCAGCCGGAGGAGTCGGTGGGGCAGGCGCTGGCGGTCAGTTCACTGAAGCGTGAACGCTACGTCTATGTGATTAACGCCGCCGGGGCTTTCCTCGGCGTGGTGTCGATTCATGAGATTTCGCGCCGGGTGCTGGCGCAGGAGATCACCCTCGACTCTCCGGTGCAGTGCGTGATGGATCAGGATTTCCCGGTGGTCTATCAGAATCAGAGTATGCGCGAAGGGTGGGAAGCGTTTGCCACGGTGACGCTGGAGCGGTTGCCGGTGCTGAACAATCCTGTCGAGCGGCGCTTCCTGGGAGCGCTGACCAAAACCAGCCTGATCCAGAAAGCGCAGGAGTTCCTTTAAGCGGCGTTGCCGCGCATCGCCTGGTCGGTCATCCACAGCCGCGCATCAAATTCGAGCTGATGGTAGTCCGGCTCCATATGGCAGCAGAGCTGGTAGAACGCTTTATCGTGTTCTTTCTCTTTCAGGTGTGCCAGCTCATGCACCACAATCATCCGCAGAAACGGCTCCGGGGCGAGACGGAAAAAGGTGGAGATACGGATCTCCGCTTTGGCCCGCAGTTTGCCGCCCTGCACGCGCGAGATGGCGGTGTGCAGCCCCAGCGCATGTTTCATCACCTTGATTTTGTTATCCCACATCACTTTGCTGATCGGCGGCGCGTTGCGCATGTAGCGGTTTTTCAGCGCCTGGGTGTAGTCATAGAGCGCTTTATCACTCATCACGTCGTGGGTATCGGGGTAGCGCTCCTGCAAAAACGCGCCTAAGCGCTGATGGGCGATCAGCGTCTGAACCTGCTCAAGAAGAGGGGCAGGATAACCCTGTAGGTAGATCAGTGAGGACATTAGGGATTCCCGGCGAAAGAGAGTATACTGCGCGCCCTTTTTATCGGGGCGAAAATTAGCCAAAGTGTACCACGCCGGAGAATTCATGAGCCAACTTGAACTGAACGATCGCACACTGACCCTGCATCGCTTCCCGCAGATGCGTGACGAAAGTCCATTACAAGCCTGGGATGCGGCTGATGAATATCTGTTACAGCAGGCGCTGCCGGAGGGACCGGTGCTGATCTTTAACGACAGCTTCGGTGCATTAACCTGCGCGCTGAATCCGCGCCCCATCTGGCACGTCAGCGACTCCTGGCTGAGCCAGCAGGCGACCCGTCAGAACCTGACGTTCAACGCGCTGGACGATAGCGAGGTTCACTTTCTCGATAGCCTGGCGGAGCTGCCCGCTTCACCGGCGGTGGTATTAATTAAAGTGCCAAAAACCCTCGCCCTGCTGGAGCATCAGCTGCGCGCCATTCGTGAAGTCGCCACACCGCAGACGGTGATTCTGGCGGCGGCGCGCGCCAAAGAGATCCATAACTCAACCTTACAGCTGTTTGAACAGATTATTGGCGAAACCAGAACCTCACTGGCGTGGAAAAAAGCGCGGCTGATCTTCAGCCAGTTCAGCCAGCCTGCGCTGCGTGAGGCAAATCCAACCCTGGTCTGGCCACTGGATGGCACACCTTATCAGATCCATAACTACGCCAACGTCTTTTCGCGCGCCTCACTGGATATTGGCGCCCGGCTGTTTGTGCAGCATCTGCCGGAAAACATTGAGGGCGAGATTGTCGACCTCGGCTGTGGCAACGGCGTGGTGGGGCTGGTGGCGCTGGAGCAGAATCCGCAGGCCGAGGTACATTTCCTTGATGAGTCTTATATGGCGGTCGCCTCCAGCCAGCGCAACGTCGAGGTAAACCGTCCCGACGATCTGGCGCGCTGCCAGTTCCGGGTCAACAACGTGCTGAGCGGCTATCCCTCCGATCGCCTGCACGCGGTGCTCTGTAATCCGCCGTTTCATCAGCAGCATGCGGTCACCGATCACCTGGCGTGGCAGATGTTCCGCGACGCCAAACGCACCTTGCAGTATGGCGGCGAGCTGCGCATTGTCGGCAACCGCCACCTCGACTATCACCAGAAACTGAAAAAGCTGTTTGGTAACTGCACGCTGATCGCCTCAAACCAGAAGTTTGTGGTGCTGCGCGCGGTGAAAATGCGCTAATCAGATCGTTAAGGCCAGCTGGGTCGCCTGCGCGATAGCGCGGCGCGCGTCCAGCTCCTGCGCCACGTCGGCACCGCCGATCACCCTGACCGGCTTGCCGCTGGCACGCAGCGCGGCTTCCAGTTCGCGCTGCGGCTCCTGCCCGGCGCAGATAATCACATTATCAACGGCGAGCAGCAGCGTTTCGCCGTTGCGCCGCAGATGCAGCCCCTGATCATCAATCGCCAGATACTCCACGCCGCCCCACATCGCCACACCCTGCGCCTGAAGGCTGGCGCGATGGATCCAGCCGGTGGTTTTAGCCAGCCCCGCGCCCGGTTTTCCTGACCGGCGTTGCAGCAGCCAGATTTGCCGCTGCGCGGCGGGCGGCTGGGGCGCGATCACGCCACCGCGCCGGGTCAGGCTGCGATCGATGCCCCATTCGGCGTAAAACGCCGCCAGATCCTCATCGTGGCCGGGCTGCGACAGATACTCCGCCACATCAAAGCCGATGCCGCCTGCGCCGATAATCGCCACCCGTGCGCCCACCGGCCGCTTATCACGCAGCACCTCAAGGTAGCTCAGCACTGAAGGGTGATCGATGCCCGGAATCGTCGGCGTGCGCGGCTGAATGCCGGTCGCCAGGATCACCTCGTCGGCCCCGCTGAGCCGGTCGGCGTCGGCCTGGCAGCCGGTGATCACCTGTACCCCCGCCGCCGCCAGCTGGTGACGGAAATAGCGCAGCGTTTCACTGAACTCCGCTTTACCGGGGATCTGCCGGGCAAGATTGAACTGGCCGCCGATTTCCGGTGCGGCTTCATAGAGCGTCACCTGGTGTCCGCGCTGGGCCGCCTGGAGCGCAAACGCCATGCCCGCCGGACCCGCGCCCACCACCGCCAGCCTGCGTGGTGCGGGGGTGACTGTCACCGGCATCAGCGACTCATGGCAGGCGCGCGGATTGACCAGACAGGAGGTGATCTTACCGGCGAATACCTGGTCGAGGCAGGCCTGATTACAGGCGATGCAGGTATTGATGCTGTCGGGATCGCCACGCTGCGCTTTGCTGACAAAGGCGGGATCGGCGAGAAAAGGGCGCGCCATCGACACCATATCGGCGCAGCCCGACTGCAACAGCTGCTCAGCGACGGCGGGATGGTTGATACGGTTGGTGGCGATCACCGGCACCGAGACATGACTGCGCAGCCGCTGCGTCACCCAGGCGAAGGCGGCGCGCGGCACACAGGTGGCGATGGTCGGGATGCGCGCTTCGTGCCAGCCGATGCCAGTATTGAACAGCGTCACGCCGCACTGCTCCAGCTCGCTCGCCAGCAGCAGGGTCTCATCCAGCGTGCTGCCCTCTTCGATCAGGTCGAGCATCGACAGCCGGAAGATAATGATAAAGGCGTCGCCGGTGGCGGCGCGCACGGCGCGGGTGATCGCCAGCGCGAACTGCATCCGCTGGCGGAAGTCGCCGCCCCAGCGGTCACTGCGCTGGTTGGTGTGCTTCACCAGGAACTGGTTAATCAGGTAGCCTTCTGAGCCCATGATCTCCACCCCATCGTAGCCCGCCAGCTGAGCCAGCCGGGCGCAGCGGGCAAAGTCATCGATGGTCTGTCCAATCATCGCCTCGCTCATCGCCTGCGGGGTAAAGGGGTTAATCGGTGCCTGGCGGGCCGAAGGGGCAACCAGGTCGGGCTGATAGCTGTAACGGCCGGTGTGCAGGATTTGCAGGGCGATCTTGCCCTGATGCTGATGTACCGCCGCGGTGATCTGCTGGTGCCAGCCGCACCGTGCTTCGTCGGTGAGCATCGCGCCGTGCGCGGTGGTCACGCCCTGCGGATTGGGGGCGATGCCGCCGGTGACGATCAGCGCGACACCTTCGCGCGCCCGTTCGCCATAGAAAGCGGCCAGCCGGGCGGCGCCATCGGGATGCTCTTCCAGCCCGGTGTGCATTGAACCCATCAGAAAGCGGTTTTTAAGCTGGGTAAAACCCAGGTCCAGCGGCGTAAACAGCGCCGGATAGTCAGGATTGAGCGGGGCCATAATCACTCACGCTAAAGTGGTCGGATGAGTTTACTCTAGCGCCTTCTGTGTTAAAAAAAAGTGAAAGGTTGTCAGGCTGTGAGTCAAATCAACATCGCGCCGCTCACGCCAGACCCGGCCCGCTCAGCGCCGCCGGATCCAGGAGTAGCGCGAGTGATAGCCGCTGCTGAAGTGGGTATTGAAGCGGTAGCTTGAACCGGGCTCGGCCATGCAGTAGGTGCAGAGATTGAGGTTATCGATCTGCGCGGCGGGGACGCCTGCGGCAATCAGCATCCGGGTCGCCAGCGCGGGCAGATCAAACCAGACACCCTGCTGCCGGGCGGTGGCCTGCGGACGCTGCGCCAGGGGATTAACCGGCTGGTTGTGGTGCCAGCGCAGCCAGCCAGCGAGGTCGGCGCGCTGTTCCATCTCCGCCAGCTGCGGACCAGCCAGTTCGTAACAGCAGGGCCCCATCGCCGGGCCGATTGCCACACAGAGTTGCTGCGGATCGCTGCCCTGTTCACACAGTTTTTCCACCGCGCGGATCAGCACCCCCGCCAGCGTGCCTTTCAGTCCGGCATGAACCGCCGCCACGGTTTTACGCTGCCGATCGGCGAACAGCACTGGCAGGCAGTCAGCGGTGTAGACCGCCACCGGGCGGCTGCCGGTGGCGATAATGCCATCGGATTCGACACTTTTGGGTGGCCAGTTCTCCACGTCAGTCACCACCGTGGCGCTGTGACGCTGATGTCCGTAGGCCGCGTCAGCCGGAGGCGGCGCACCGGCGGCCTGAAACGCATAGTCGAGCCACTCCAGCGAATCGAGTAAGGATGAGCGCGGGGTCACGGCCATAAGAATCTCCTGTTATCACAGCGGGCATTGAGCTGCCCACAGCTTACGTTAACTGCTACATTTTTGAAGCGTTCCCTCAGACCTTTCTCACCTTAAGGATGAAATGATGAAAACCTCCGCAAAACTCGCTGCGTCTGGCCTGGTCGCGCTGTTACTCACCGGCTGCGCCTCGTCATCTCAGCAAACTGCGCAGCAGCAGCTGAGTCAGCAATCGGTACTGGCGGTCAACTGGTTCCAGCAGTCCGGCGAATATCAGGCGCTGAGCTGGCAGGCGTTTAACAGCGCGCGCATGGCGTTTGATCAGGCGCCGTCGCTGACCGGTAAACCCAAAGCGGTGATTGTCGATCTGGATGAAACCATGCTGGATAACAGCGCCTACAGCGCTTGGCAGGCGAAAAACGGTCAGCCGTTCAGCGATAAAAGCTGGTCCGCCTGGACGCAGGCACGACAGGCCAGAGCCGTGCCCGGCGCGCTGGCGTTTGCGCGACACGTCACGCAGAACGGCGGCACGCTGTTCTACGTCTCTAACCGCGATCAGAAAGATTACGCCGCCACCGTCGCCAACCTGCAACAGCTCGGCTTTCCTGAAGTCAGCGATAAAACGGTACGGCTGAAGAGCGGCAGTTCCGATAAGCAGGCGCGTTTTGATGCCATCAAAAACGCGGGCTATAACGTGGTGCTCTACGTCGGTGATAACCTCAACGATTTTGGCGGCGCGACCTGGCATCAGGGCAATCAGCAGCGCCGCGATTTTGTGAATCTTAATCATCAGCAGTTCGGAACGCAGTTTATCGTGCTGCCTAACCCGCTCTATGGCGACTGGGAGAGTGGAATGGCGGAAAATTACAATAAACTGACACCGGAACAGCAGCTGTCGGTGCGCCAGTCGCGCCTGCAAAGCTGGAACGGTAAATAATTCGTCAAGAAAAAGAGCCTGGCCCGGTCAGGCTCTGTTAAGCCGTGGTCCTGATTTACTTTCCCCTGTCACTATTCTCCCGCGAATTAAATTAATTATCTCTGGCTTCTTTCAGCGCCAAAACCTGGTCTATTAAACTGGCTGCTGCTAATTAAACTGGTGGATTGTGCTAATGGTTAATTTTTTAATTAAGAGCATTCTTAATAAAACGGCGACGGTCTGGTATGGCAGACGATACCCGCTTAAGCACTAAGTGTATTTATTTGTCAGCGGTAACTTTAGTTTATCAATGATTTTATTATAACTGACTGATTTATAGGTTTTAAAAAGTGTTATGCTATTTTCGCGCCGCTGCTGCCCGCTGAATTAAATTTACCTTTAGCTGACCTTATCTGACGCCATATTGACAAAACAGATGATGTTAACTGGCTGTGAAATATTGGTCGTGCATTGGCAATGGTTAGCGTTTATAACCTTTTTCTGTGACTCGGTTCTTATTTCCTGGCGGCGTCCGCCTTATCGGTGTGCCGGTATATCGGTGGGTTGGCCAGGATGCGATATTCCCGGTAGCAGAGAGAAGATGATTGTGACGACACTTAAACCGTTATTAGCGAAAAATCGCAGTTGGGCACTCCAGCGCCGCCAGCGTAATCCCGATTATTTTAAGAAATTCCTGCATCAGCAGAAGCCGCACTCGTTATGGATTGGCTGCTCAGACAGTCGCGTTCCGGCAGAGGTGCTGACCGGCTCCCATCCCGGCGAACTTTTTGTCCACCGTAACATCGCCAACATGGTGCTGGAGGAGGATGACAACCTGCTGAGCGTGCTGCAATACGCGCTCTTTTTTCTCGGCGTAACCCGCATCGTCTTAAGTGGTCATTATGGCTGCGGCGGGGTGGAAGCCGCGCTGAATCTGCCCGGCAGCGGACTGGAAGATCAGGATAGCGCGCTGGCGAGACGCATTAAGAGGCTGCGGGACGATATTCAGAGCGGGCTGGCGACAGAGACGTCGCCCGAAGCGCGACTCGATCGGCTGGTCGAGGCCAACGTCAGGGCGCAATTCGCCCGGCTGGTGACATCTGAACCGGTCCGGCAAATCTGGCAGTCAGGCCAGCCACTGGAGGTGTTTGGTTGTGTATATGACCTGCGCTCCGGTCATCTTAAAGAGCTGATTTCTCAATCTGCACAGGAGCCTTGCCTATGAATTCCGATACCCTGCGCCGCGACATTCCTGCCGGACTGGTGGTTTTCCTCGTCGCCCTGCCGCTCTGTCTCGGCATTGCACAGGCCAGTGGCTTACCGCCGTTCGCCGGTCTGCTGACCGGGGTGATTGGCGGTCTGGTCGTCACCTCCCTCAGTCCATCCCGCTTTGCCGTCAGCGGCCCGGCGGCCGGACTGGTGACGATTGTGGTCGCTTCAATGGCGTCACTCGGCAGCTTCTCCGCCTTTCTGACCGCGCTGATTATCGCTGGCGTGCTGCAATGTCTGTTTGGCCTGCTGCGCGCCGGGCGCTTTATCGCCCTGGTGCCGGGCAGCGTGATTAAAGGGATGCTGGCGGCGATTGGCCTGCTGCTGATCATGCAGCAGATCCCGGTGGCGCTGGGCGCGGCGGGGGATGCTGAACTGGTTTCGCTGGTCAGCGGTGAGATGACTTTCTCGCTGCCGGCCATACTGGTGGCGGGTGTCGGATTAGCCATCTTATGCCTCTGGACCACCGCGCCGGTCAAACGCATCAAAGCGCTGGCGTGGATCCCGGGTCCGCTGATTGCGGTGCTGGTCGGCTGTCTCGCTACCGTGGCGGGCGGACGACTCTTCCCGGAGATGGCAGGCGGGCTGGCACGCATCTCGCTGCCCGCCTTTGACAGCCTCTCTGCGCTGGCGGCGGAGCTGGAGACGCCGGACTGGATGGCCTGGCAGAATCCGCAGGTCTGGGTAGTGGCGCTGACGCTGGCGCTGGTGGCCAGTCTGGAGACGCTGCTGAGCCAGGAAGCGCTGAAAAAGCTGCGGCCTCAGACGCCCGCGCCGTCGCCGAACAAAGAGATGTTCGCCCAGGGGATCGGTAATCTCACCGCCGGTTTGCTGGGGGCGATGCCGATAACCGCGGTGATCGTGCGCAGCTCTGTCAACGTCAGCGCCGGGGCGCAGACTAAACTCTCGATCTTTATTCACGGTGTGCTGCTGCTGATCTGCGGCATGTGGTTCAGTGAGATGCTGAACGCCATCCCACTGGCCAGCCTCGCCGCCGTGCTGCTTTACACCGGCTATAAGCTGGCGACACCGCGCCTGTTTGTGGAGCAGTTTCGGATGGGGACGCAACAGTACGTGCCGTTTCTGGCGACGATCGTGGGGATTCTTACGCTGGGGATGCTGGCGGGCATCGGTATCGGCATCGCCACGCAGATCCTCTGTAGCATCTATAAGAGCCATCGTAATGCGTTGCAGCTCACCCGTTATGATGACCACTACGTGTTGCGCTTCCAGCAGAACCTGACCTTTATGCACAACCCGAAGCTACAGGGACTGCTGGATGAGATCCCGGAGAACAGCGTGGTGATTGTCGATAATGACAACGCGGAGTATCTCGATCCCGACGTCAAAGCGGTGCTGAAAGAGTTCGGCGAAAATGCCGATAAGCGTGGTATCCGCCTCAGTCAGTGGCCGGTAGCCGTGAAGTAGCCGTAGCGCAACGGTAAACTTTGCAGCAGAACAAAAATCGGATATCTCGGATAGCCGATTTTTTTATGGGCGGGGCATAATGGGCCCCGTTTTCAACTGTCACATCCCGTTATTAATCTGCGCTGGGCAATTGGTCTGAGTTAGCCTATAAATAGCGGCTTTATCGCCCGATGACGTTGGGAATATCCAGGATTAAATCACTCTGACACCATGCGCCTGTTCCGGGGGCGTGGACGGCCAGCCTCTCTGCGACAAGGTCCGGATGTATGCGCGTACAGCTATTTGAAGAGCACAATGCTAAAAAGAATGCACTCTCGCTGTTTTTGATCACGCTGCTATTTTGCTTTATTGGTGGACACCTGCGCTTTCCGCAGGAGCTCTCGCTGTTCTGGCCGGTCAACGCCATCGTCGCCGGGGTGATGGTCCGTCATCCTTTTCTGCATCAGACCCGCTACTACCTGGCCTGCTTTGCCGCGATGGTGTTTAACGACAGCGTTTTCTCAGGCTGGGCGCTGCCAGCGTTCACCCTCAATTTCGCCAATATCCTGTTTATCCTGGTGGCGGTAACGCTGCTGGTGAAACACCTGCAACACGACTCCAGCAGTGAACGCATTAACAGCGTGCTGCGTATTTTTCCCGCCTGTCTGCTGGCGGGGCTGGCCTGTGCCAGCTGGGGAGCGCTGGCGCAGCAGGCCGATTTTGACGGCGGGCTGGTGACGGCGTGGGGGGAGTGGTTCAGCGAGCAATTCTCTACCGGGCTGATGCTGCTGCCATTTTTACTGACGCGCGACTGGGCATCGCTGTCGCCGCGTCAGCTATTGCAGCTGCGTAAACTGGCACCGCTTATCGCCGTCATTTTCTCACTGGTGATGGGGGCGATGATGGGCGGCGCGGGCAGCCTGACCTTTCCGGTGCCGGCGCTGGTCTGGTGCGCCATTGTGCTGCCGATGCCGCTCACCAGCCTGGTGATCTTACTGACCGGCATTACTGAAATCATCCTGGTTTCGCACGGCGTAATGAACATTCAGGGCGATGATAACCTGCTGCCGATCAGCCATCTGACCTCGGCGCGGCTGGGGGTGGCGACAATCGCCATCAGCCCGCTGATTGTGGCCGCCAGCATGGATGCGATCCGCCAGCTGAACCAGCGTTTAGCGCTGCGCGCCAATTACGATTTTCTGACCCAGCTGCTGTCGCGTTCCGGTCTCTATGAGAGCCTGCGTACCGAGCCGTTCACGCCGCAGCGTAAAGCCGGGGTGATCCTGCTGGATGTCGACTATTTCAAAGCGATCAATGACAACTTTGGCCATGACGCCGGTGACAGCGTGCTGGAGGAGATCGCCCGTCGGATGCAGCGGGTGGTGGGCAATGAAGGCCACATCTGCCGCTTTGGCGGCGAGGAGTTTGTGGTGGTGCTGTTCGACCAGAACCCGGAAAAGCTCTACTTTCTGGCGGAAACGATCCGTCAGCGGATGGCAAAAGAGAAGTTCTGGATCCAGGGCGGTACTGTCACCGTCACCGTCAGTCTGGGGCTGGCTTACGACAGCGGAGGAGATGCGGGGGAGTGGCATCGGGTGATTAACCGGCTGATCTCGGCAGCCGATAAAAATCTCTATCTGTCAAAACGCAATGGCCGCAATCAGACCTCACCGGCTAATCAGCGCATCCTGACCAGCGACGTGGCGTAGCGCCACGTCGCTGACGGGTTCAGCTGACGCTGCTTTTCAGGTTGCTGGCCTGCTGGTGGCGTTCTATCGCCAGATCGATCAGTCGGCTGATAAGATCCTGATAGCTGAGTCCGGCCGCCTGCCACAGTTTCGGATACATGCTGATATTGGTGAAGCCGGGCAGGGTGTTGACTTCATTGACGATAATCTCCTCCGCGTCGGTTAAAAAGACATCGACGCGCGCCATGCCGAAGCACTCCAGCGCGGTAAAGGCGTTAATCGCCACCTCACGGATGGCATCGCTGATCGCAGGCGAAATAGCCGCCGGGACCACCGTCTGTGCGCCACTCTCTGAGATATATTTGGTGTCGTAAGAGTAGAAGGCGTCATGCACCACCACCTCGCCGCAGGGGCTGGCTTGCGGCGCGTCATTGCCCAGCACCGCACACTCGATTTCGCGACCTTTGATCTCCTGCTCAATCAGCACCTTGCGGTCAAAGGTAAAGGCCAGCGCCAGCGCGGCGTCGAACTCTTCCGCACGCTCCACTTTGCTGACGCCCACCGAGGAGCCCTGGTTGGCGGGTTTAATAAACAGCGGCAGACCAAAACGGGCAATCACTGCTTCCGCGTCCAGCCGGGCGCGCTGAGCCTGGGTCACGCTCAGCCAGGGCGCCACTTTCAGGCCGGCGTCGCGTAACAGCCGTTTGGTGAAATCTTTATCCATGCTGACCGCCGAACCGAGCACGTCGGAGCCGACAAACGGCAGCGACGCCATCCGCAGCAGGCCCTGCAACGAGCCATCTTCGCCCAGCGTGCCGTGCACAATCGGGAAGATCACATCAATCTGCGACAGGGGATGGGCGTTGTGACGGGTGATCAGCGGCTGCTGCGCGTCGCCGGGCACCAGCGCCACATCGTCCGCGGCGTGATTCAGCGCAATCAGCGCCGGGTTTTCGGCGTTGAGTAAGAAGTTCGAGGCATCGTTAAGCCGCCAGTGTCCCTGCTTATCGATGCCGAGCAGCACGACCTCGAATCTGGTTTTGTCGATCGCCTCAAGAATATTTTTGGCTGACTGCAATGACACTTCGTGTTCAGCCGATTTGCCGCCAAATACGATCCCTACCCGCAACTTTGTCATCAATTTTGCCCACTAAAAAAATCAAAACCACAAGATAGCATGGGCCTCTGAGATCAAAACAGGGCAGGGCAGCAGATTATTGTGCCGGATGATCAGCTGTCGCTGCCCACCAGGAAGCTGCCGTTCAGCTGCCACTGCTGCCGATCCCTGACGCGGGTGGCCGCGGCGGGCAGCCAGCCTGCAATGGTCACTTTTGCGCGCAGGGTGCTGCCAGCGGCGATCTGTCCCTCTTGCAAAAACTGCATTGTATTACCCGGCGTAAACGCCATCTGTGCCGCCTCTTTTCCCGCGCTTTCGATCGTTACCGGACGATCGTCAAGGGTCACGTCGTGCAGGGTCAGCGTCACCCAACCCTGCTCGCCAAACAGATAGCTTTCGTTATCTTTCGCCGGGCCATTAAAAACCAGCGTCAGCGGCGTCTCGCGGTCACAGCTGACGGTGATCTCAGACTCACGGTCGTCACCCATGCGCAGCTCCGTGGCGGAGAGCGAGTTTCCGGGACGTGAAATCAGTTCGCCGCGCGTCATCTCACCATAGTCGATCAGCGACTCACTGAGCTGAATCTGGCACTCTGCCCTGACGGTTGCAGCGGTCAGAAAGCTGCTGCCAGCCAGCAGCAGCGACAGTAAAAAGTAGGTTTTCATCGGTCGCATCTCGCAGAAAGTGCAGCGTAAAGGCTGCCGGGTTGATCATACCAGGGGGTGATAAGCTTCAGCGCACAGCGGGAGCCATCGCGGCGTACGCCGGAGAGCGGCTCATCCGGCAGGTCGTCGAAGAACAGCGTGCCATCGTCATTAACAAAGGCGACCAGCGCACCTTTGCCGTTTTTTATCGCTGAGCCTGGCGCCGGACCCTGGTCTGGCGGGAAGCTCAGCAGCGCCCGGCGCACGGTGAAGGCGGGCAGGATCACCGGCACCACCGCGCCGCGATAAGGCGTGACATCCGCAATGCCGCTGAGGATCTGGACATTTTTGGGCAGGCTCTGGTTTTCGATCCGCACGCTATTTTTCTGCCACGGCGTCCAGGAGGCGATGGCGTGACCGCTGCGATCGCTCCAGACGGTGCCGCCAGGGGTATGAATAGTGACGTCCGGTTGCGGACTATTGAGGGAAATAATGCCAAAGGTATCGCCGACTTTGCGCGGCGTAAACGTCAGCCCTTCGCTGTGTAACACCATGCCGCCGCGTGCGCCCAGGTTATAGCTGCTGCTGTTTTCGTTATGCGAAGCGCCTCCGCTCAGCTGACTATATTTGGTGGTCCAGGTGGCTGAACCCGCCAGCGATGCGCTCTCCTGCTGACTTTTCTCCCCTGACAGACTCCAGGCGAAGTGATCGTTCAGGGTGTTGTCCACGCCCACTCCCGCCCGCGTTTTCTGGTTATTGCGACTGACCCAGCTGCGCAGGCTGCTGCTGTTACCCAGCGGAACCGAGAGGTTGAGGTAAACGTAACGATCGTCGGTATGGCGCTGGTCCAGAGTCAGCCGGTTTTTTTGCAGACTGAGGTTAAGGTTCACCCTGCCGAAGGTGCGGCTCCAGCTGAACATATAGCCCAGGGTTTCTGATCCCTGCCAGCTCTGCGACAGGCTGCCGGTAAAAGAGAACAGCCCAAGCCGCGGCTGGCTGTAGCTCAGCCCGGCAGCATATTGAGATTTGATCTGCCCATTCTCCGCGCTGGTTTTTTTAGCGGACCAGGCGCTGCCCGGATCCATATAGTCGCGGCTGCGAAAGCTGGCGGAGGAGGTGAGGGACAGGCCAGAAGTAACCCCGGCACTGAGGCTGATCTGATGGTTCAACCCCTGCTTTTTTCCCTGACTCTCCGCGCTGTTGTGGGCCAGCGAAGCGGTCTGGGTGAGTGAGGCCAGCAGTCGCTGGCTCAGCCGCAGCGTGGTGCGCCATGAGGCGGCCTGATAGTCGCCGCTCACCAGGCCACCCGCCTCCACCGCCATAAAGGGATTCTGATAAACGCCCGCGGAACCGACGACCAGCGGAAACTGCTCATCGGTCAGGCGCAGTCGTCCCAGCGCCAGCGAGGGGCCGGCGTCGGCCAGCGCGATATTGGATTGGGCCTGAATGTAGGGAATGGTCTGCTGCTGCCGGTTGCCGGATTGATCGTGGCTGACGATCTTAAAATCGTCTGACTGGTTGATGGCCGGAATATCCGTCAGGGTGTTCATGCCCGCCGTGACCTGAAACGTTTTGAGTAACACCCCGGCCTGCCACACCTCGACGCTGCCCGCCTCGGTGACCAGCAGCGCCAATGAAACGCCCCGGTTGCCGCCGCTCTGTAAGCCGCGTTCCGGCACGATTTGCGCGCCCAGCAGGTTAATGCCGGAAAACAGCGAGTCGCCAGCGGTAATCTCACCGATCTGGATCACCGAGGTCCAGCCGGGGATCGATCGCTGACCATAGCTGTAGAGGCGGGTGAGCTGATGCTGCTCACCCAGGCTGGAATAACTCTGCCCGCTGCGGAAAATCCAGTTGTGAATATTGGCACCCACCTCAGACGTCAGCGTCTGAGAGGCGTCATCTCCGCCGTTATGGTTCTGATACTGATACCGACGGCCATCATAGTTCACTATCAGCGCGTTGCCGCCGCTCGAATAGTGGCGATCGTGCAGCAGATCGCTGGCGGGAACGCTGAGCAACAGGGTGCTGCGATCGACCTGCTGTTCGATCAGAATCGGGCTCTCTGCTCTGAGTTGCAGACAGGCGGTGTGAGCGTCCTGTTTAAAGCGATCGGCACTGACGCCCAGCGTTTGCAACAGCGCGGCCGACCAGCAGGGCGTGCCAGCCTGATCAAAATTCAGGGTATGCACGCCTTTGCTCTGCCCATTAACGATAATATTGACCGGCTGTTCACCCGGCAGAAAATGGGCGCCCGCCTCAAGCAGCGCGGCGGCGCTGGCATCATAGCCAAGCGCTTTCAGCATCTCTTTATCGAAGCCATTTGCCGCCAGCGCATTGACGGAACTGATCAACAGGCCGAGTAAAAGAATCTCTCTCATCACCAATGGCAGGCTGGCTTACAGTTGCGCATCGTACGGCGTGGTTAATATCCCGTAGCGGGTGACGGGGTGCAGGCGCACAGACTTCACGCCGGCGGCGGCGGCCTGGGGCAGTGCCAGGCTGAACTTCTCGCCAGGCAAAATATAGGTTTTTTTTAGCTCAACCTGCTGGTTCCCCGGCAGCAGATCGACCTCTTTGGTCAGTCTGACGATATAGCGGCTCGGGTTTTCAACGCTGAGCGATGCACCGCTGCGGTGAAAGGTCAGACCGGTCCAGGGCGTGGTATTTAATGGCAGATCGGCGGGAGAGAGGATCACCGGAATATTCTGGCCAATCAGAATCCGGGCGCGATTTTTTTTGCCATCATCCTGGGGAATAGAGACAAAATCGATACGCTGCATTCTTTGTTTATCAAGTTTTACGCCATCTTTTAACACCACACGCACCTGCTGTTTTTTGCCGCCATCAACGCGCACCAGTTGTGGGGTAATAATCAGCTTATTTTCCGGGTCTTCCGGGATGGTTTGCAGGCGACTGTGCAACAGCGCAGTGCTGTTATCGGTATTCAGCACGGTAATAGTGACTTCACGGTTTTGATCGTCAAGAAATAATACCGGCACCTCGGGTTTCATGCCCGCGGCAGAGGCGGTCGCGGCAGATAATGAAAACAGAATGGCAACAGAGAGAAATTTAATCAAAACTTTCATTCCCGTAGCTGGATAAAGCGAAGGTCATCTGACCTTCGCCGAGATAATGAAGAATTACAGATAGACCACCGAGAAAGTGATGTTGCCATCAATGTCTACCGCTTCACCGGTTGGGTAGTGATCGGCTTTTTTCAGCATGACCTGTGAGGCGATGGTGTAGGTGGATTTCTTCAGCGCAGCGGGGACGGTGGTATCGGCGTCAGCGGCCAGGGCGAAATAACCATTTTTCTCGATCGCCTTAGGCAGCGAGGAAGAGATGGTCGCGGCGGTCCAGGTCGCCTGATCGCTGCTGGTAAGCAGATTGCTGTTAGCGGTGCCGTCGGCGGTTGCCGCGCTGATGGCCAGACCCAGCGCACCTACTTTCGCCTCTGTACTGTCGGTGCCGAGACCAAACATATTGGCATCGGTGAAATCCGTAATCGTGGTATTCATCTGCTCAGAGATGTCAGCCAGCGTCATGGCGCTTGAGGCGCGGTTATCCGTGGTCTGGATTGCCGTCGCGGCAGCGGCGTCGCAGTCGACACTCAGGGTGACATCGTTACCGGCTTTGATATTCACCACCGACGTCAGGGTTGAGGCGGGGATATTGCCGAGTTCTATTGAGGCGGAGCTTAATGACACATCACAGGTCGCCGGGGTGATCTTACCGGTCACGGTGAGCGTGGCCGAATCCGCGGCCAGACCGGCAAAGCTGACAGAAGCCAGCGCGCCAACAATGGCGGTATTTAAAAGGAGCTTACGCATAATTTTCTCCAGGTTAATGAGAGAGATAGAGAGCCTCTGTTAAGCGGCTCATCTGACTATTTACTTATTAATCTGAGAGTGATTCAGGATGAATAAAGCGCGTGGTCTATTGTTTGCTGTTATTCATCAGAATGAGTTTTATTCATGATTAATAAGTCAGACCCGAATGCGATATTTAATTCAGGGGGCGTAGGCTAACATATTCGTTTATTAGTGGTTCGGTCTGATTTAACTAAAATTATCACCATTTTGTGATTGTTGTTAATCAGGGGCTCTGAAGTAATCTTTTGTCATCATTAAAAATGAGTGTCATACGGGAATAAATAAGATAATCAGGTCGGAAGTGGTCAGCTAAAACCTGATGGTTTTATATCAGGTTATTTTAATTATCAGGGCTGAAATAATAACGATTTAAAGAATTAGCCACCTCCCTGTTGATTTTCCTGATAAGGTTTTTTGGTCTTATTTTCACTATTCTTGCGGTTTCTTTAAATAGCTGAGGGTTTCATAACGGTAACGCCGGGTTTTCATGGCAAAGAGTGCGATCGCTTTTTTTCAGTGCCCGGAAGTGAAAAGATAAACAGCAGGTTTTCTGCTTTTGTGATGAGCTATTTTTCCTTTATCGGTTGTCGAATGTTAATTGGGGTAAATGTTTTTAGTAAAATTCCGATTAAGAGCAATCAGCGCTGACGGCCTGGGCGTCGGTTCTTCCGCGCGGCTTCTGTCATGCTATCTCTTGCCAGCAATGACAGAAGCCGCGTCGACGAAGAGTAGGGATCTTTTTCGCTGACACCCGCCTGATTAATGGGTGGCAATGCCTAACTTCTTCATTCGCGACAACAGGGTAGTACGCTTTAATCCCAGCCGCTGTGCCGCGCCGCGCGGACCGGCGACCACACCGTTGGTCTCTTTGAGCACCTGAAGGATCTGGCTGCGTTCATCTTCATCATTCAGCGGGGGAACCGGCGTGGTGGTACGCATTATCGGCTGCGCGACCGGCAGCGGATAATTGAGTTCGGGAAGTTGCAGATCCAGCACCGTGCCGCGGGTCAGCAGCACCGCACGCTCTATCACATTCTCCAGTTCACGCACGTTACCCGGCCACGGCATACGGCTCAGCAGGCGCAGGGTCTCTGCCGGAATGCTGTCGATGGTGCGCTTCATGCGTTTGGCGATTTTGTAAGTCAGGAATTTCACCAGCTGTGGAATATCTTCCGGGCGCTCGCGCAGCGGCGGAATGACGATAGGAAAGACGTTCAGCCGGTAGTAGAGATCGCTGCGGAACGTTTTATCGGCCACCATCTGGCGCAAATCGCGGTTAGTGGCGGCGATCAGCCGGACATCCACCGAGATCAGCTTGTTACCGCCGACCCGCTCGAACTCCTGCTCCTGCAAAATACGCAGCAGTTTGGGCTGAAGTTCTATCGGGATTTCGCCCACCTCATCCAGAAACAGGGTGCCCTTGTCAGCCAGCTCGAAACGCCCCATGCGCTGTGCGGTGGCACCGGTAAATGCGCCTTTTTCATGGCCGAACAGATCGCTTTCCATCAAGCCTGCCGGCATGGCGGCGCAGTTCATCTTCACCATACGCTGTGCCGAACGATCGCCAAGATTGTGAATGGCGCGGGCGATCAGCTCCTTACCGGTGCCGGTCTCACCGAGGATAAGCACGGTACAGTCACTTTTGGCGACGATCTCGACCTGCTTCAGCACCGCGGACATGCTGGCACTGCGGCCGACAATATCGCAGAAGTCCGGGGTGTTGATGTTGATTTGCTCGGTCAGGTAGAGGTTTTCATGTTGCAGCTTCTCTTTCAGGCTTTTGATCTGCTGATAGGCCAGCGCATTATCCACCGCAATCGCGATACGCTCGGCAATCTGCTGCAATACCTTCAGATTGGCAAAATTCAGGTTATCGGGCTGGCGCTGCACCAGTTTCAGTACCCCGAGGGTTTTAGGGCCAAAGCGCAGCGGCAGAATAGAGATGGTTTTGCTCTGACCCCGCCACAGGGTATTGAACAGCGGGCTGTCGGGGTTCTCGGCTGCCTCGTCCGGGCCGGGCGAAGTCAGTAACATCTCGCCGCTGTTCATCACCTGCTGTTCTGCGGAACCGGCCAGCATCATGCGTGACTGTTCACGTTGCACCTCCTGAGGGCCCAGAAAGTGAGTGGCATAGACGCTGGCCTGATCGCTCTCTTTATCCGCGTCACAAAGTACAATACTGATGGCGTTGATATGGAAAAAGTGGTGAATGGTTTTGGCGATCTCATCGATCAGCTCATCCAGATCGAGCCTGGAGAGCACCGCGTTCGTCACATCCACCAGAATGCGGAAATCATCCCGCTCACGGCGCAACAGCCTTTGCTGAAACTGCGCCTTTTCCCGCCGCTGAATCTGGCCCACCGCGATGGCGGCCAGCAGACACAGCTCATGCAGGCGGCGCTTCTCTTCTTCACTGAATGGCCGGTCGTACTGACGGGTAAATTCAGCGCCCCCCAGCACACCAGACGCCTCCGACAACGGCACCAGACAGTAGTGGCTGAAAGGCGGATAGAGGTTGAGCGCCGCCAGCTGGGGATAACGCAGGCGCAGCGCCTCACTGCGCCACACCTGGGGGGCGGGATGGCTCAGCAGGGTGCGAACCGGTCCGGTCGCCAGCAGGGTTTCATCTTCATAACTGACCAGCTGCTGACCGGCATCAAGCCCATAAAAGCTGACGCGCGGACTCTGCTGACCGAACAACACCAGGGTGACGGCGTCGGCGAGGCTCATCTGCCGGACCTGCTGTTGCAGGGTTGCCAGCAGTGAGGTCATCGTCGGTTGCAACAGGAGCGTGCGCGTCAGCTCCAGTAATCCTTTACGTTCTGTGGTGATCGGTGTTGCGTTCTGCATGACATGGGCTCTGGTTGTAAAGTCAGTAAACGATCCGGGTATCAGGCGGCGGTTAAAAGTCTACGCTTTCAGACCGCCGCGCTCTTGTGAGGAGATCAACAAATGCGGGGTAACGGCTCAGCATGCGGCAACATCAGCTGCCGGGTAATGCCCAGCGGGCCGCGCAGCGTAACCTGCTGCCGGGCGGTCACTTCACCGATGGTCGCGGCGTCACTGCCCAGCGGATGCTGGCGTAACAGGTGCAGCGCCTCGGCTTCCGCCTCTGCGGAGACCACCGCCACCAGTTTGCCCTCGTTGGCAAAGTTCAGCGGGTCCAGCCCCAGCAGTTCACAGATGCCACGCACCGCAGGTTTCACCGGCAGGGCGGTTTCATCAATCACCACCCCCAGACCGCTGGCGGCGCTGAACTCATGCAGCACCGCGTTTACGCCGCCACGGGTGGCATCGCGCAGCGCATGCACGCCCGCCAGCGCGCGCAGCGGCGCTACCATCGGAGCCAGCACGGCACAGTCGCTCTCCACCCCCAGATCCATCCCCAGCCGCTCGCGCAGGTTGAGGATCGCGGCGCCATGATCGCCCAGCGTGCCGCTGACGATCACTTTATCTCCCGCCCTGAGGCGGCTGGCTGCCCAGTTGACGCCTGCGGGGATCGCCCCGATCCCCGCGGTGTTGATAAAGATCTTGTCCGCCGCGCCGCGCGGCACCACTTTGGTATCGCCGGTGACGATAGCCATTCCCGCCTGACGCGCGCTCTGCGCCATCGCCGTGACGATGCTGCGCAGCGCATCCAGCGGAAACCCCTCTTCCAGAATAAAGCCACAGGAGAGCCAGGCGGGCGTCGCGCCACAGACCGCCAGATCGTTGGCGGTGCCGCAAACCGCCAGCTTGCCGATATTGCCGCCGGGAAAGAAGATCGGGTCAATGACGTAGCTGTCGGTGGTAAAGGCCAGCCGATCGCCCTGGGCGGTCAGGCTGGCCAGCGACAGCCGCGCGCCATCTTCCCGTTGATTAAGCCAGGGGTTGTCGAACGCGGCCATAAACAGCTGTTCCACTAACTGCTGTGTCGCCCGGCCACCGCTGCCGTGCGCCATGGTGACAACCTGTTGGTGATTCATCCTGTGACTCCTGTGACATCTTCCGTTTCTGGCTGTTGCGGCTCCTGATAGCGGTACTGATACCAGGCCGCGCAGGCACCCTCTGAGGAGACCATCAACGCGCCAAAGGCGTTATGCGGCGTACAGCCGGTGCCAAACAGCGGACAGTGATGGGGTTTGCAGCGGCCGGTCAGCACCTCACCGCAGCGGGCGCGCGGATCATCCGCCACCGCCTGACTCTGCGGCTGAAAGCGCTGTTCGGCATCGAACGAACCATACGCCGGGGCCAGCACGATCCCTGACGCTTCAATCCGCCCTAATCCACGCCATTCGCTGTCGCCGGTCAGCCTGAACACCTCACTCATCGCCTGCTGTGCCAGCAGATTACCCGCTTCCGGCACCACCCGTCGGTACTGGTTGGCCGTTTTACAGTCTTCCTCGCAAACCTGCTCCACCAGCATCAGAACGCTTTGCAGCATGTCCAGCGGTTCGAAGCCGCTGATCACCAGCGGCTTGCCAAACTCTTCACTGATAAAACCGTAGGGCGCAGTGCCGATCACCATGCTGACGTGGCCGGGTGCCAGAAAGGCGTCAATCCGTACGTCATCCTGTTGCAGCAGGCTGCGCAGCGTCGGCAGCAGGCTGATGTGCTGACAGAAGACGCTGAAATTGGTCAGCCCCTCGCGTCGCGCCTGTTGCAGTGTGACCGCCGTGACCGGCAGCGTGGTTTCAAACCCCAGGGCGAAAAAGACCACCTGACGCTGCGGATAGTCACGCGCCAGTTGCAGCGCATCCAGCGGGGAGTAGACCACGCGCACGTCAGCGCCGCGCTCCCTGGCCTGTAAGAGCGAGCCCTGTTTGCCGGGGACGCGCAGCGCGTCGCCAAAGGTGCAGAAGATCACCGCCGGGTGGGCGGCAATTTCGCAGCAGGCATCAATCCGGCCCATCGGCAGCACGCAGACCGGACAGCCAGGGCCATGAATAAATTCCAGCTGCGGCGGCAGCAGCTTATCCAGCCCGAAGCGGAAAATGGCATGGGTATGGCCGCCGCACACCTCCATAATCTGCATCGGCCGTTCAGCGCTGTAGGGCAGCCGCGCGGCACGCTGATGTAACCGCTCAAGCAGCGTTTGCGCCAGCTGCGGATCGCGAAATTCATCGACAAAGCGCATCATCCGGTGGCTCCGCTTCTCAGCAACAGGGTGACATCCGCTTCTACCTCTTCCATCGCATGCAGCGCGGCCAGCGTCTCCTGTGCTTCCTGCTCATCTATCCGGCTCAGCGCAAAGCCGACATGGATTAACACCCAACAGCCGATCAGGGCGTCGGGTGGCTGGCCCGGCTCCGCCACCAGCGCGATATTCACCTCGCGCCGCAGTCCGCACACTTCGGCCCAGGCGTGGCCGGCGCGCTGCTCATGCAGCGCCACGATTTGTCCCGGAACGCCTATGCACATCGCTGCTGCTCCAGCCATGCCAGCCACGACGCCATGCCTTCACCGGTGGTGGCGGAGAGGGTGATCACCTCAATCGCGGGATTGACCTGGCGGGCATAGGCGATACAGGTGTCGACATCAAAACTGACGTGGGGCAGCAGGTCGATTTTGTTGAGGATCATCAGGCGTGACGCGGCAAACATATGCGGATACTTAAGCGGCTTATCTTCGCCTTCGGTGACCGACAGCACCGCTACCTTATGCCGTTCACCGAGATCGAAGCTGGCCGGGCAGACCAGATTGCCGACATTCTCAATAAACAGCAGGCGGATCGCGCCGGGCGAGAGCTGGTGCAGCGCATCGTGCACCATCTGTGCATCCAGATGGCAGCCTTTGCCGGTATTGACCTGAATGGCCGGTACGCCGGTGGCGCGAATGCGGTCGGCATCATGGCTGGTCTGCTGATCGCCTTCAATCACCGCACAGGCGACCGACCCACTCAGGCGGGTCAGGGTATGGGTCAGCAGGGTGGTTTTACCTGAGCCGGGACTGGAGACCAGATTCAGCGCCAGGGTGTTTGTCGCCGCGAAGTGCTCGCGGTTGTGAGCGGCGATATGATTATTCTTCGCCAGCACCTCCATCTCAATATCCACCAGCCGGCGCGGGGCAAAAGGCGGCCGCTGTGTGCGATCGCCGATCAGGTGGGGGTGGTGAGCCTGTTCACGACTGACGCCTTCAATCTGAAGCTCACCACTGGCACAACCACAGGTACTGCACATAGCTCTCTCCCCAGGCGCGCTGGACGCCGGTTATTCGATTTCGATTCGGTTAATTTTCATGCTGTCACTGGCGGTGACGCGCAAATCACGCCCGCCACACTGCGGGCAGAGCAGGATGCCGGGGCTGAGTAAGGTGACGGATTGCTGGCAGCGGCGGCACCAGCCCTCTGCCGCCGGCAGCGACAGATGTAATTCGCACCCTTCCGCCAGCGTGCCGCGGCAGGCCAGCTCAAAGCAAAATCGCACAGCATCCGGTTCAACACAGGAAAAGGCCCCGATTTCCAGCCACACCGCGGTGATTTTCCGCGCCTGATATTCCTGCCCTAGCTGTTGCATGATTTCCACCGCGTTCTGGCACAACGTAATTTCGTGCATATTCATCTTCAGCAGCGTCATTAAGTGGAGGAGGTATTGCAATAACAGTGCCAGAACGCGGGCTGTTATTTCTGACGTGCCGCTGATGCGGGCTGAATAATGATGACACTTTTGTCGAAACCGGTGTCATCGACAGATTTGTGCGCCGTTTTTGTCACCTGGTTTTCTGTCATCAATAGGGCTAACAATATAATTTCCCGACAGTTATTAAATAATTTTTAAGCCTGGCATGCTTTATGCGAAGAGGAGGCTAAGCGCCGTGTTTGATCGTCACCCGGCATAGCTAACTACGGATAATGAAGATGAGCATTCTCAGCGAACTGACCAGCCAGGCGAACTATATCGCCAGCAGGAACAACTGCCTTAAGTCACAATGGCACACCTATCGGACCAGCCTGGTACAGGCGGTCATGCAGGAAAATAAGCAGATAAATCATGAGTTCAGCGGCAGTGAAGGGCGGGGGGTTCACTTCCGGCTGTTCAGCCATTTTTTACTCAGCGTTCAGCCGGGAGAGGCGTTTCACAGCCAGGAGATTGTCTACAGCCTGAATATGGCGAAGGGCGAGGCCACCCCCTGTTTCCTGCCTTTTGCCTGCGCCCGCCTCAGCGATGATGGCTGGGTGGATGGCATGGTCGATATTCAGGATAAACCCGCCGTGCTGGAACATTACCTCAATAAAATAGCCGCTATTTATCAGACGCTTTTTGACGCGCTGAAAAATAATCAGCCGGTTCAGCCGCAGCTGGAAAAATTACTCGCAAGTAAAAGAGTCCGCGCGGAGAAAAAAGCGTGAGTCGCGCGGAGTTAATGGCTTTAGCGTGCCGGATTCAGCCCGGTTAATTGCGACATAAATGTCGAAATGTCAATTTAAGCGCCAGTTTCGTCATATATGACGAAATAATGAGGGAGTGTCATGAGTCCTCCGACTTCCATGAATCAATATATCATCGCCGACCCCAGATTATGCATCGGCTGCAACACCTGTATGGCCAGTTGCTCTCAGGAGCACCAGCGGCACGGCTTACAGTCTGCGCCACGCTTGCAGGTGATGCGTAACCGGCTCGATTCCGCCCCCGTCACCTGCCACCAGTGTGAAGATGCGCCCTGCGCCCAGGTCTGCCCGGTCAACGCCATCAATCGCGAGAACGAGGCGATCTGTCTCAACGAAAGCCTGTGCATCAGCTGCAAGCTCTGCGGCATCGCCTGTCCGTTTGGGGCCATTACCTTTGCGGGCAGCACGCCGCTGGATATTCCCCGCGACTGCAACAGCCCCAAAGCGCTGCCTGCGCCGCGCGCGCCGCGTCCGGTCAGCCCGATGCTCGATTGGGTGCCGGGCGTTCGCGCGGTGGCGGTGAAGTGTGACCTGTGCAGCTTCAGCCCGGACGGCCCGGCCTGCATTAAAACCTGCCCGACCCAGGCGATTACCCTGGTGACGGCCAGCCTGGCGGAAACGGCCAGTCAGCAGAAACGCCTTAACGCCATGACGGTTTTTCCGGCTTCCCTGACCGTTTTCACCGCACCTGACCCGGAGGGTAAACCATGACGTTACTGCCTGTTTTGCAACCGGTCCCGCTGCTGACGCTGGCGCTGCTGGCCTGGCTGATTGCCGGGCTGGCGGGGGGCGGGCTGGCCGCCGCGGGTCGCCTCAGCAGCCTGATCTCCGGCATCGGAGGCATGGTGGCGTCCGGGGCGGTGATGCTGGCCGCGCTGTTGCTGTTAATCCGCGGGGTATCCACCGCCACGGAACTGCCGCTGCTGGCTTTTCGCGTGGAGCTGACGCCGCTGAACGGCCTGCTGTTGCTGGCGCTATCGCTGCCCGCCCTGCTCAGCAGCCTCTACGCCTGCGGCTGGCTGGCCCAGGTCCGTCAGCGTCAGCGCGCCCGTTCCGCTTTGTGGTGCAATCTGCTGCTGGCGGCGCTGACCGGTGCCGTGATGGCCGCCAGTGCGGTTGAGCTGATCCTGATGATGGAGCTGGCGGCGCTCTGCGCCTACTTCCTGATCGTACAGACCGACGAGGCGAAGAGTCGCCGCGCCGGGCTGAATCAGTTTTTAGCGGGCCGCCTGGGGACGCTCTGTCTGATTCTGGCGTTTGCCCTGCTTTATCACAGCAGCGGCAGCCTGAGCTTTGCGCTGCTGCGCCAGTGCCTCTTCCCGGCTGGGGTGAAATCGGCCGCCTTTCTGCTGACGCTGGTCGGTTTTGGCCTCTATGCCGGGATGATTCCGCTGCACGCCTGGGTGCCACAATCCCACGCCAGCGCGCCCGCCCATGCCGCGGCGCTCTTCTCGTCGGGACTGCTGAAAATCGGCGTTATCGGCATCATCAAAGTGGGGCTGGATCTGCTCGGCGCTCCGCCGCTGTGGTGGGGCGTGCTACTGCTGCTGCTGGCGCTGCTGACCGCCTTTATCGGCGGGCTCTATGCGCTGATGGAGCACGATATTCGTCGCCTGCTCGCTTATCACTCGCTGGAAAACATCGGGATTATTCTGCTGGGGATCGGCGGGGCGATGGTGGGTGTGGCGCTGAAGCTGCCCGCGCTGGCGTCACTGGCGCTGCTGGCTGGCCTGTTTCACCTGTTTAATCACGGTCTGTTTAAAACCGCGCTGTTCCTCGGTGCGGGTGAAATTGAACTGCAAACCGGGATCAGGGACATGGAAAAGCTCGGCGGTCTCGGCCGCCTGATGCCGTGGACGGCGGTGGCGATGCTGATTGCGCTGATGTCGATGGCGGCGCTGCCCCCGCTGAACGGCTTTGCCAGTGAATGGCTGCTCTATCAGTCGCTGTTCCAGCTCAGTGCGCTGCCGCTGTTTATCCTGCGGCTGCTCGGCCCTCTGCTGGCGGTGGGGCTGGCGTTAACCGGTGCGCTGGCGCTGATGTGCATCGCCAAAGTCTTTGGCGTCACCTTCTGCGGCGCGCCGCGCAGCCAGCGGGCCGCGGAAGCGACGCCGGCACCGCTCGCGATGACCCTCGGCAGCAGCCTCGCTGCGCTGCTCTGTGTGATTTCCGGCGTCGCCTCGCCGTGGATCATTCCGCACCTGTCTGCGGTGGTCGCCTCGCTGCTCAACGCGCCCGCCTTACAGCTGGCTCAGCAGGGGGTGATCTTTTCCCGCTCCTCAGCCGTTTCCACGCCGATGCTCACCCTGCTGCTGCTGGGGATGCCGCTGCTGCCGTGGATCGTCGCGCTGCTGTGGCGCGGCCAGCGTCTGCCGCATCGCGCACGCGGCGACGCCTGGGCCTGCGGTTATGCCCACTCCGCCGACATGGTGGTGACGGCGACCGGCTTCGCCCAGCCGCTGCGGGTGATGTTTGCGCCGCTTTATCGTCTGCGTCAGCAGGCGACGCCGGGGGGGCTGGTGTCAGCACTGCACCGGGGCGGCGTGGCGGTTTTCTGCCATCGTCTGGCTTTCATTGAACTGGCCGTGCTGCTGGTGGTGGCCGTTGCCTGAGGAACTGATTATGCACTTTCCTTTTCTGCTGGCGGGTCCACTCTGGCCGCTGGCGCTGCTTCAGGCGGTGGCGCTGCTGGCGCTGGCACCGCTGTTTGCCGGTTTCAGCCGCGTGCTGCGGGCGCGGATGCACAACCGCCGCGGGCCGGGGCTGCTACAGGAGTACCGTGATATTGCCAAGCTGCTGACCCGGCAGAGTGTGGCTCCCGCCGCCGCGGGCGCTGCGTTTCGCAGTATGCCCTGGCTGCTGACCGGCGGGCTGCTGGTGATCGCCACTGCGCTGCCGGTGATCACGCTGGTCTCGCCCATCGGGGCGGCCGGGGATCTGATCACGGTGATCTATCTGTTCGCGCTGGTGCGCTTTGTGTTTGCCATTGCCGGACTCGATACCGGCAGCCCCTTCACCGGCATCGGTGCCAGCCGGGAAGCGGTGCTCGGCATTCTGGTGGAGCCGATCCTGCTGCTCGGACTCTGGATCGCGGCGCTGGTGGCGGGCTCCACCTCCCTCGGTGCCATTGCGAGCCGCGTCCTGCACTGGCCCGCTCACACCTCTGTCACGCTGCTGCTGGCCGCGCTGGCCTGCGCGTTCGCCACTTATATCGAAATGGGTAAGTTGCCGTTTGATCTGGCGGAAGCGGAACAGGAGCTACAGGAAGGCCCGCTGACGGAATATTCCGGCGCGGCGCTGGGGGTGCTGAAACTCGGTATCAGCCTGAAGCAGCTGGTGGTGGTACAGCTGTTCCTCGGCCTGTTTCTCCCGTTCGGGCTGGCCGGGGCGATCACCCCACTGGCGCTGCTCACGGCAACGCTGCTGGCGCTGGCGAAGCTGGCGATCGCCATTTTTATCGTCGCGCTTATCGAGAATAGCGTGGCTCGCCTGCGCTTTCTCAACACCTCCCGCACCACCTGGGCGGGGTTCGGCCTGGCGTTTCTGGCGCTGGTTTCCTGGCTGGTCACCGGCTGACCTGACTTTTTTCTTATCCCGCCGCGGCGGGAAGAGGCTTTGTAATGAGCGAGTTGAATACCGCATTAAATCAAAATCCGGTCGGCAACCACTATCTGGCTGCGCTGGCGACACAGTTTCCGTCGGCGGTGCTGGGCAGTGAATGGCAGACTGACACCCAGGCCACCGTCACCATCCGGCTAGACGCGCTGCCCGCGGTGGTGGAGTGGCTCTATTACCAGCAGGGCGGCTGGCTTTCCGTGCTGTTCGGTAACGACGAACGCACCCTGTGCGGCAACTATGCCCTCTATTATGTGCTGTCGATGGAGCAGGGGGTGAAGTGCTGGATCACCGTGCGCACCGAAGTCGATCCGCTGTCGCTGGAGTTCCCGTCGGTGACGCCGCGCGTGCCGGCGGCGGTGTGGGGCGAACGTGAAGTGCGCGACATGTACGGTCTGCGCCCGGTCGGCTTGCCGGATGAGCGTCGGCTGGTGCTGCCCGACGACTGGCCGGACGATCTCTATCCGCTGCGCAAAGACGCGATGGATTATCGCCAGCGCCCGGCACCCACCACCGATCAGGAGACCTATCCCTTTATCGCCGAAGCGAAAGAGGGCAGCAAAATCGTGCCGATTGGCCCGCTGCACGTCACCTCGGACGAACCGGGACACTTTCGTCTGTTTGTCGATGGTGAAGATATTATTGATGCGGATTATCGCCTGTTCTATGTCCATCGCGGCATGGAGAAGCTGGCGGAAACCCGCATGGGATATAACGAAGTCACCTTCCTGTCAGACCGGGTTTGCGGCATCTGCGGCTTTACTCACAGCGTGGCCTACACCTCCTCGGTGGAAAACGCGATGGGGATAGTGGTGCCACCGCGTGCGCAGATGATCCGATCGATCCTGCTGGAGGTGGAGCGTCTGCACAGCCATCTGCTTAACCTCGGGCTGGCCTGTCACTTTGTTGGCTTTGACTCCGGCTTTATGCAGTTTTTCCGCGTGCGCGAACAGTCGATGAAGATGGCGGAGATCCTGACCGGGGCGCGTAAAACCTACGGCCTGAACCTGATTGGCGGCATTCGTCGTGACATCCTGAAACAGGATCTGATACAGACCCTGGCGCTGGCGGGCACGATGCGCCGTGAGCTTAACGATCTGGTCGATATTCTGCTGAGCACCCCCAACACCGGGCAGCGCTGCGTCGGCGTCGGCAGGCTGGACCCGCAGGTGGCACGCGATTTCAGTAATGTCGGCCCGATGGTCCGCGGCAGCGGCCATCGCCGCGATATGCGGCAGGATCATCCCTATGCCGGCTACGCGAAACTGCCGTTTGAGCTGGTTAGCGAAACCGGCAACGACGTCTACTCCCGCCTGAAAGTGCGCATCCATGAAGTCTATAACTCGCTGAATATGATTGAGTCCGGCCTGCAAAATCTGCCCGGCGGCGCGCTGGCGGTCGAGGGCTTCCACTATATTCCGCACCGCTTTGCGCTGGGTTTTGCCGAAGCGCCCCGCGGCGACGACATTCACTGGAGCATGACCGGCGACAACCAGAAGCTGTTTCGCTGGCGCTGCCGGGCGGCAACCTACGCCAACTGGCCGACGCTGCGCTACATGCTGCGCGGCAACACCGTTTCTGACGCGCCGCTGATTATCGGCAGTCTCGATCCCTGTTACTCCTGTACCGACCGCATGACCGTGGTGGATGTGCGTAAAAAAACCGCCAGGGTGATCCCTTACAAAGAGATCGAACGTTACGGCATAGAACGCAAAAATTCGCCGCTTTGAGGAGCTGTGCAACATGCTGAAACTGATAAAAAAAGTGCTGAAAACCGGCACGGCCACGCTGGCTTATCCCGCTAAGCCGCTGGAGCTGCCGGCCAGCTTTCGCGGTAAACCGCACTATAACGCCCAGCAGTGCATCGCCTGCGGAGCCTGCGTGAACGCCTGTCCCTCCAATGCGCTGACCATGCACCTGGCGGAAGAGGGCGACAGCCTGCGCTGGTCGCTGTTTCTGGGGCGCTGCATCTTCTGCGCGCGCTGCGAGGAGGTCTGTCCGACCGCGGCCATCAGGCTGTCGCAGGCGTTTGAACTGGCGGTCTGGCGCAAAGAAGATCTGTTTGAGACCGCCGATTTTCCCATCTGCCATTGCCGTGAGTGCGGCAAACCTTATGCGGTGCAGAAAGAGATCGACTTTGCGCTCAGCCTGTTACAGCAGCACGCGGCGCTGAGTGACCAGCAGGTTGCTGAGCGTCGCCCGCAATATGAAACCTGCCCGGAGTGCAAAAAGCAGCATGGTCTCGCCTCCAGTGACCGGATCGATGCTGGCCGCTATATGACCACGGAGGCCCATTGATGGATCACAATCCGATTGCTCCACGGGATGAGCATGGCCTGCCACGGCCGGTCACGCTGGATGAAAGCATCGCCCGGCTGAAATCGACCCTGCTCGGCAGCATACGCCGCTCGGCCTATGTCTATCGCGTCGACTGCGGCGGCTGCAATGGCTGCGAGATTGAGATTTTCGCCGCTATCTCTCCGTTGTTCGACGCCGAACGCTTTGGCATTAAAGTGGTGCCGTCGCCGCGCCATGCCGACATCCTGCTGTTCACCGGGGCCGTCACCCGCGCCATGCGGATGCCTGCGCTGCGCGCCTGGGACGCCGCCCCCGATCCTAAAATCGCCATCTCCTACGGGGCCTGCGGCAACAGCGGCGGTATCTTTCACGACCTCTACTGCGTCTGGGGCGGCACCGATGCTCTGGTGCCGGTGGATGTCTACATTCCTGGCTGCCCGCCGACCCCGGCGGCCACCATCTACGGCTTTGCAGTGGCGCTGGGCCTGCTGGATCAGAAAATCAAAGGTCAGCAGCACGACAAGGCGGCCAGCGAACCGGCGAGGTTACTGCACCCGGACCTGCCGCAGCCGCTGCGCGTGCGGCTGGATCGCGAAGCGCGGCGGATGGCCGGGTATCGCTATGGCCGTGAGATTGCCGATCGCTTTATGCAGATCGTCAGCGCGCCAGGCTCCCTCCCGCCAGAGCAGCGGCTGGCTGCCTGGCTGGAAGAGCAGGGCGATCTGCGGCTTAACGAAATCGTCGGCAACCTGCAACAGATCTACCAGCAGGTGCTGCGTGGCGAGGTGCGTGTGTGATGAACGTTGAAAATGAGCAGCGCTACGCGCGACATCAGCCCTGTGCCGGCCATCAGCCAGCGAAGAACCGCGTTATTTTCTATTCGCTGAGCCGCAAATTTGTCGATGAAAAAAGCGCGCAGCGACGCACGACGCAGAAGGCGCAGGAGGTGGTCTATTACAGCCTCGCCATCGGCCATCATCTGGGGGTGATCGACTGCCTGACCGCCCGCCTGGAATGCCCGCTGACTGGCTATCAGCACTGGATCGATTGTCTGCCGCGGGATGGTGAAGCGCACCGCAAGCTGGCCGGGGTTCAGCGCTTCGGCGAGATCACCATCGACAGCAGTCATACCCATCTGCTGGCGCTGGCGCTGCATGCTGCGCGTCCGCAGATGAGCCAGCAGCAGCAGGCGTGGAGCGATACGCTGATGGCGCTGCTTGGCCGGATCGAAAACGATCCCGCGCTCTACCTGATGGTCAGGAGGATCGATGGCTGACTCTCCTCGCCACTACGCACTGCTGTGCGTTGGCAACAGCATGATGGGCGATGACGGGGCCGGGCCACGGCTGGCCGAACTCTGTGCCGACCAGCCCCTGAGCGGCTGGACGGTGGTGGATGGCGGCGCGATACCGGAAAACGACATCGGCTATTTACGTGAGCTGCGCCCCGATCGTCTGGTGATTGTCGATGCCACTGACATGGGGCTGCTGCCGGGTGAAATGCGGATTATCGACGAGTCCGCTATCGCCGACATGTTCATGATGACCACCCACAACCTGCCGCTGACCTTTTTAATCCAGCAGCTGCGGGAGGATATTCCCGACATCACCTTTATCGGTATCCAGCCCGACGTGGTCGCCTTCTGCTTTCCTCTCAGCCCGGCGGTTGAGCAGGCGGTAAATCGGCTGCATCACTGCTTAGCGGCGCTGGATGGCGGGCTGGCTATCGACCGCTTTATCCCCTCGACATAACTGTCGATGCAGTGACGAAACCGCAGGTGTCGTCAGTGACACCTGCGTCTTACCTCCGATCGTTTCCGTTTAACTTACTGAATCAGATGAATAAATAAACCGTGCGCAAGCTGGCATGGTTTATGTATAGCAACAGAGGAAAACCTTTAACCCACTGAAGAGCACCCACAGGGATCCCCTGAGTCACGGGCGTCGCGGCAGGGTGGCAGGCAGAGGCGTGTGATGAGCTGACCGGCGTCAGGGAGTCAGGCGAAGCTGCGTAGCCAGCAGGCTGAGGCGTCACGGGCGCGGGTAGCTGGAGAGCAGAATGAACCGGTTTATTATCGCCGACCCCAAAAAATGCATTGGCTGTCGCACCTGTGAAATCGCCTGCGTGATGGCGCACAGTGATTCGCAGGAGATCTCGCAGCTGACGGCCGCCACCTTTGCCCCGCGCCTGCATGTGATTAAAGGCGTCAATCTCAGTACGGCGGTGATGTGTCGCCAGTGTGAAGACGCCCCCTGCGCCAACGTCTGCCCGAACGGGGCGATCGCCCGTACCGGCGACCATGTGCAGGTGATGCAGGAGCGCTGCATCGGCTGCAAAACCTGCGTCGTCGCCTGTCCCTATGGCGCGATGGAGGTGATCACCAAACCGATCTTTCGCCAGAACGGCGCAGCCATGACCGCCGTCTCTGACAAGGCGGAAGCGCATAAATGCGACCTCTGCCACGGCAGGGCAGCCGGCCCGGCCTGCATGGAGATCTGTCCCACCAAGGCATTCTTTGCGATTGACCGCAATCACTTACAGGAAATGAACGCAGAAAAACGCCGCCGCGCTGCGCTCGACAGCACCTCCCCGCTGCTGTTTTAACCCCGGATAGAGGAACTCATACCATGAAAAAAGTCACCACGGTCTGCCCCTACTGCGGGGCGGGCTGCAAAATGAAGCTGGTTGTTGATAACGGCAGGATTATCCGCGCAGAAGCGGCAGAGGGCGTCACCAACCAGGGCGAGCTGTGCCTGAAAGGCTACTACGGCTGGGATTTTCTCAATGACACTAAACTGCTGACCCCGCGTCTGACCCAGCCGCTGATCCGTCGGCAGAAAGGCGGCAAATTTGAAGCCGTCAGCTGGGATGAGGCGATCCGCTACACCGCCCAGCGCCTGAAGCAGATTAAAGAAAAACATGGCCCGCGCGCCATCATGACCACCGGCTCGTCACGCGGAACCGGCAATGAAACCAACTACGTTATGCAGAAGTTCGCGCGGGCCGTGATTGGCACCAACAACGTCGACTGCTGCGCCCGCGTCTGTCACGGCCCGTCGGTTGCCGGTTTGCAGGCGACCCTGGGTAACGGCGCGATGAGTAACTCCATCGGCGATATTGAGAACTCCAAATGTCTGCTGGTGATCGGCTATAACTGCGCCGACTCCCACCCGATTGTTGCCCGCCGGGTGATCAAGGCCAAAGAGAAAGGCGCGCAGATTATTGTCTGCGACCCACGCCGCATCGAAACCGCCCGCATTGCCGATCAGCATCTGCAAATTAAAAACGGCTGCAATATGGCGCTGGTGAACGCCTTTGCCCATGTGCTGATTGAAGAAAATCTCTATGACCACGACTACGTCGCGAAATATACCGAAGGCTTTGAAGAGTACCGCAAAAACGTCGCCGATTATTCGCCGGAAGCGGTGGCGGAACTGACCGGTGTTTCCGCCCAGCAGATCCGCCAGGCGATGCGTACCTACGCCGCGGCACCGTCCGCCACCATTATGTGGGGCATGGGGGTGACGCAGTTTGGTCAGGCGGTTGACGTGGTGAAAGGGCTGGCGGGTCTGGCGCTGCTGACCGGCAACCTGGGGCGCGCCAATGTCGGCGTCGGCCCGGTGCGCGGCCAGAACAACGTGCAGGGTGCCTGTGATATGGGGGTGCTGCCGAATGAGTTTCCGGGCTATCAGTCGGTGACGGATGCGAAGGTCCGGGCGAAATTTGCTGACGCCTGGGGCATTGATGTTAACCAGATGGACGCGGAGATCGGCTATCGTATCACCGAAGTTCCGCACCTGGCGCTGGAAGGCAAGGTCAAAGCCTATTACATCATGGGCGAAGATCCGCTCCAGACCGAGGCGGACTTAAGCCTGGTGCGTAAAGGGTTTGAGGCGATGGAGTTCGTGGTGGTGCAGGACATCTTTATGACCAAAACCGCCGAGCAGGCGGATGTGATCCTGCCGTCGACCTCCTGGGGCGAGCACGGTGGCGTCTTCTCCTGTGCTGACCGGGGTTTTCAGCGCTTCGAAAAAGCGATCGAGCCGCAGTATAACGTTAAACGTGACTGGGAGATTATCAGCCTGCTGGCGACCGAAATGGGCTATCCGATGCACTATCAGGATAACCAGCAAATCTGGGATGAGATGCGCAGCCTCTGCCCGCTGTTCTATGGCGTGACCTACGAGAAGATGGGCGAGCTGGGCCATGTTCAGTGGCCCTGCACCACGCTCGACAGTCCCGGCACCCAGTACCTCTACGCCGACAACCACTTCGACACGCCGACCGGTAAAGGCCAGCTGTTTGCCGCCCCGTGGCGTGCACCGGCAGAGGTGCCGGATGATGCCTATCCGCTGGTGCTGTGTACCGTGCGCGAGGTCGGCCACTACTCCTGTCGCTCGATGACCGGCAACTGCGCGGCGTTGCAGACCCTGGCGGATGAGCCGGGCTTTGTACAGGTCAATCCGGTTGATGCGCAGGCGCTGGGCGTGCGCGATCAGCAGCTGATCTGGGTGGCTTCCCGGCGCGGCAAAGTGATCAGCCGCGTCAACTTCAATGAGCGCATCAATGCCGGCGCGGTCTACATGACCTATCAGTGGTGGATCGGTGCCTGTAATGAACTGACCCAGGATAACCTCGACCCGATTTCCAAAACACCGGAAACCAAGTACTGCGCGGTGAAGCTTGAACCGATCGCCGATCAGCGCTGGGCTGAAAACTATGCACAGCAGACCTACAGCGAGATGAAAGCACGGCTGCGCAGCGCGGTTGAGGATGTGATCCCGGTGGTTGAGGTGTAATTAAATCATGTCTGGTCTGCGCATTCGCGTCTGCGGCAAAGTTCAGGGCGTCGGCTTCCGGCCTTTTGTCTGGCAACTGGCCGCGCGCTTTCAGCTATGCGGCGACGTCTGTAATGACAGCGCGGGTGTGGAGATCAGACTGCTTCAGCCGGTCAATATCGATCTGTTTATTGAACAGTTACAGCGTGACTGCCCGCCGCTGGCGCGCATTGACGCTCTTCACGTCACCCCTTTTGAGTGGGCCGCGCTGCCGCACGATTTTACCATTGTGCCGAGCCGTCACAGCCTGATGGCGACGCAGATCGCGCCCGATGCGGCGACCTGTCCCGACTGCCTGCGCGAGATGGCGACGCCGCGCGATCGGCGCTTTGGCTACGCCTTTATCAACTGCACCCACTGCGGTCCGCGCTATACCCTGATTCACGCCATGCCTTACGACCGCGCCGCGACCAGCATGGCGACGTTTCCGCTCTGTCCGCACTGTCAGCAGGCGTATCAGAACCCGGCTGACCGGCGTTTTCACGCCCAGCCGGTCGCCTGTGTCCATTGTGGTCCGCGGCTCAGCGCCACGTTGCAGGATGGTCAGCCGCTGGCGTGGGATCAGGCCGCGATTGAACGCGCCGTGGCCGCACTGCGGGCGGGTCAGATTGTCGCCATCAAAGGGCTGGGCGGCTTTCATCTGGCCTGCGACGCGACGCAGCAACCGGCCGTGCTGCGTCTGCGCCAGCGTAAACGGCGTCCGTCTAAACCGCTGGCGGTGATGCTGCCGGAGATAAGCTGGCTCGCCCGATGCAGTGACGACAGCGCGCAACCGGCGCTGCGGCAGCTGCTGACTTCGCCCGCCGCGCCGATTGTGCTGGTGGAACAGCGCGCAGACTCGCCGCTGTGTGCGGCGATTGCGCCTGAGCTGGATGAGGTCGGGCTGATGCTGCCGTTTACGCCGCTGCACCATCTGCTGATGCAGGCGTGCCAGACGCCGCTGGTGATGACCTCTGGCAATGCCAGCGGCTGCGCCCCGGCGCTGACCAATCACGATGCGCTCAGTCAGCTGAACGGGATTGCCGACCTGTGGCTGCTGCATAACCGCGATATTGTCCAGCGCGCCGATGATTCACTGGTCCGGCTGACGCCGCAGGGTACTGAAGTGCTGCGCCGGGCGCGCGGTTATGTGCCGGATGCGCTGAGGCTGCCGGTGGGATTTGCGCCTCAGCCGCCGCTACTGGCGCTGGGCGGCGATCTCAAAAACAGCTTCTGTCTGGCCGGGGACGGGCAGGCGATCCTCAGTCCCCATTTCGGTTCACTGACGCGCCGCGACATCGCCGACCAGCAGCAGCAGGCGATTGAACATTTTCAGCGGCTCTATCACTGCTCGCCGCTGACGGTGGTTCGCGATGCGCATCCGGGTTATGTCAGCCATGCCTCAGCACCCCGTCACGGCGCTGAAGTGGTCGATGTTCTGCATCATCACGCCCATATCGCCGCCTGTCTGGCCGAGCATCAGTGGCCGCTGGATGGCGGTGAAGTGATCGGGCTGGCGCTGGATGGGCTGGGCTATGGCGTCACTGAGGATAAGCATGCGGCGCTGTGGGGCGGTGAATGTTTTGTGGCTGATTACCTTCACTGCCGCCATCTGGGCGGACTTCCGGCGGTGGCGCTGCCAGGCGGCGATCGGGCGGCGCGCGAACCCTGGCGTAATTTGCTGGCGCAGTGGCAGGCGTTTGTGCCGGACTGGCAGACGCGCCCCGAAGCGCAGGTGCTGTTTTCCCACCCGTGGCAGCCGCTGTCAAAGGCGATCGACGCGGCGATTAATGCGCCGCTCGCCTCCTCCTGCGGACGGCTGTTTGACGCTGTCGCCGCAGCCGTCGGCTGTGCGCCCGCGGCGCTGAGCTGGGAGGGCGAGGCGGCCTGTCGGCTTGAGGCGCTGGCCCGCCAGGCGTGGGGTGTTTCACATCCGGTCACTTTTCCGTTGCAGCATACCGCTTCAGGGGTTTGGCTCGATTCGGCCACCTTCTGGCAGCAGTGGCTCAACTGGCAGGCCGCGCCAGCCGCCCGGGCGTTTGCCTTTCACGATGCGCTGGCGCAGGGATTCGCGGCGCTGGCCCGTTTTCACGCCGACCAGACCGGCATCCGCACGATCGCGCTCGGCGGCGGTGTGTTGCATAACCGGCTGATGCGTCAGCTGTTGCACCACTCTCTTTCGCCTTTTCACATTTTGATGCCGTTGGCTTTTCCGGCGGGTGACGGTGGACTGGCGCTGGGGCAGGCGGTAATCGCCTGCGCCCGGCGTCAGCGCCACGCTTCAGATAACACAGAAGGACTTCTATGATTAACCCTGCTTCGCATCGCCGCGCACTCTGGCTGTTAACCGGGCTGGTGGCGATCAATCTGCTCGCCTGGGGCTGGGCCCTGGCGCTGTTCCATCATCATGCGGCGCTGATTGCCGCGGCGTTGCTGGCTTATGGCTATGGGCTGCGTCACGCCGTCGATGCGGATCATCTGGCGGCGATTGATAACGTCACCCGTAAGCTGATGCAGCAGGGACAGCGTCCGATTGCGGTAGGGGCGTTTTTCTCGCTGGGGCACTCAAGCATTGTGGTGCTGGCCTGTGTAGCTATCGCTGCCACGTCTCTGGTGTTTGGCAGTAAAATCAGCTGGCTGCATCAGTATGGCAGCACCATCGGCACGCTGGTTTCGGCGCTGTTTCTGCTGCTGATGGCCCTGCTGAATACCCTGATCCTGCGCGATGTCTATCGCCGTTTTCAGCAGCTAAAACAGGGAGTGTCAGCCGCAGATGAACAACTTCACGCCATCCAGGGGGGCGTGATCAGCCGGATTTTTGGCTTCGCTTTTAATATGGTGAATAAAAGCTGGCAGATGTATCTGGTGGGTTTTCTGTTCGGGCTGGGATTTGATACCGCGACCGAGATCTGTCTGCTCGGCATCTCCGCGGCGGGGGCCTCTTCAGGGATGTCGGTCTGGAGCATTATGGTGTTTCCGGTGCTGTTCGCCAGCGCGATGGCGCTGGTCGATTCGCTGGATAATTTTATGATGGTGGGCGCTTACGGCTGGGCCTTCGATCAGCCGGTGCGCAAACTTTATTACAATATGACCATCACCGCGGCCAGCGTGGTTATCGCACTGCTGATCGGCGGGCTGGAGGCGCTGGGGTTGCTGGCTGACAAACTGGCGCTACACGGCGGGCTGTGGGAGGTAGTCGGCACGCTGAATGACAACATGGGCAGCGTCGGCTACGCCGCTATCGCAATTTTCGCGCTGTTCTGGGCGATCTCTGTGATTAATTATCGCTGTAAGGGGTATGACCGGCTGGTGGTGTGAGGGTGGGAATGGTTATGGGCTGTGTTATGGAGGAGAGGGAAACCGGATGTTATAGCCGGGGATCTCTGGGAAAGACGTGGATAGGTTGGACAGGCATTTTAAAAAGCTACGTGACTATATTCAGCCCCTGAATCGCTGGATGTCAGTGCCGGAAGGTTAATCTTGTAAGAAGCGGATGGCAGCCACAAACAAGTGAGGTTGCCCTGAAGCTGGTCTTTGCCCAGCTATGCCAGACATACGCTGTCGTCCATGCCAGCCAAGCAAGGCGGAATATTGTAAAAATCATTCCAGATAAACGCCGATGGAAAAGAACGCACGACAGGGATTTGGCATTTTTTGCCGGGATGTTTCTCACTCGCATTCCGAGTGGCCGAACCGCTAATATTCTCAATGACTCTATTTTCATATGTGATCATTTTTAAATAAAATAAAAAGTCAGGATGAATGATTTATTGTTGATTTAAAATTAAGCTCTCTGTCCGAGGCATAAATATTTATCGATAAACCATGTAGAAATGAAATTTGTCTTACCATATTCCAGGAAAAATTTGATTTAAGGTTTTCCTGATGTCATTTCCTTCTCCTGGGCCGTTATGTAGATCATTAACAACTGTGTTCGCTGCTTCGACTATATCGTTACTGGGACCGGGGCCATTACTTATATCATTTATGGCATTGTTAAATACAATTGATAATTCATTGTTTGAACCCATTTCTGAATTAATCATTTCTCCTGCTTTTCTAAGATATTGTACAATTGTATTGTTATCACCAAAACATCCATTTTCACCACCGATTCCGCTTGAAAAACATTTTTCGATTTCATTTTTAGTGAGCTGTCCACCAGTACAACCAGCCCAAACCCAGGGATCACCCCCTGAAGTCGTGGCGCATTGTACGGCTATTGTCATTTCTTTATTCATTTTTAATCTGGATCCTCCCACACAAGCAATCGTGCCCCATGCTGAAAATTGCCCCTCCTGCAATTGCTCTTGTGCGCATTGAATAGCCTGTTGAGTGTCTTCGTTAAATTGTTGTGATGCCATGCAAAGGGGCATTTCTTCAATGTTCCCATCATGTTTCTCATAGCACTTTCGCACTTGATGATAGATTTTTTGCTCATTTTGGCCTAAAATTGCGGCAGCAATACATTCTTCTCGTTCATTATCGGACAAAACTACGCATTTATATATTTTTCTTTGTGTTTGTGGGAATAAACTTTCAACTGAGCAATTTAAAAAATCATTTTTACTTTTCGAGTTGTTGAGGCAACTTTCTAAATTTTTTTGAGTGGCATATACCATCTTTATGTATCCGGGCTGTGTTGGAGAAAAATATTTTGGTATATTAGGTGCATTAGCAGGAACGCCAATAACCTGATAATTACCCGATGTTAGTTCTGGTATGAACACTACCGGTTGCGTTCCCATTAATGTTTGCTGATTACAGAACCCAATGATCATTGGTCCTGGATTACCTACCCTCAACAGGACTAATTTCCTATCCCAGCTTGCAAAATAGGCTTCCATGAAAGGATTTGCAGCTTGCAGACGCATATAATATTGGCCGGTAGGATCTCGTTGAGAGATGCCATTATTGGCAGGAAACCCTATCTGATAAGAATAGCCACTACTTTCATCAATATAAAAAATTTGTTGATGGAGTTGGTCGTGGCATACCATAGCCAGCGACAAAGGAGAGAAAAAAAACAAAGCGAAAAATGCAACAATGAAAGATTTTACGTTCATTGTGGACCTCGATGTTTCCTGGATGGGTTTTAATTAAATAATGCACGATAATAATGTTGGTTTAACTGAAAATCATTACAGTAATGAAATTATAATCTGTAAAAAGAGAAAGTATCAGG